>JAICRN010000310.1 GCA_025937335.1 Microcoleus sp. TY_ISSM_2_bin.22 | reverse complement strand
TTTACCAATCTATCACTCCAGAAAATTACCAAGAAGTTTATCACGATGCTATCCAATTCAAGGAAGAAGCAGTCAGTTTATTTAACTTAGGCTATTTGGGAATTGCGGAACGGGCTAAAACCGAACAGTTATACTGGGCTTGCTGCGATAAAATACAGGCGATCGCGCGGCAAAAACAATATGTATCGGAGGATTTGGAAGACTTAGAAAAGGTGATGGCGTCCATCTATTACATCAACTTATCTGTTTTCCAGTCTGTACCCGACAGTTGGGCAATTAACCAATTGTTCCCAATTATGCCAATTAACCGACTCGACGAAGAACCGACTCAGCGGGGTATCTTAGCCGATCTCACCTGCGACAGCGACGGTAAAATCGACCAATTCATCGATTTGCGAGATGTCAAGTCGGTTTTGGAGCTGCATACTCTCAAACCCGGAGAACCTTATTACTTGGCGCTATTTTTGGGAGGTGCTTATCAAGAAATTATGGGCAACCTTCACAACTTATTCGGCGATGCAAATGCAGTTCACATTCAACTAACGCCTTCTGGGTATCATATCGAACACGTTGTGAAAGGGGACACTATGAAAGAAGTCCTCAGCTACGTACAGTACGATTCAGAAAGTTTGATTGAAAGCATCCGCCGTCAGACAGAAGCAGCTTTGCAGCAAAATAAAATTACTCTTTCCGAAGCCCAACTTTTGCTGCAAAATTACGAGCGGAGTCTCAGCCAGTATACTTATCTTCAGTCGTGAAATGTAGGGTGCGCAGTGCGCACCTTACTTTGAGCAATTAGCAGTTATTCAGCATTACCTAGAATTTCTGCGATCGCCCGCCGCTCTTCTCCCTGCTGAGTCGGTAAAACTTGGCGAGCGTCAGTAATCAGCCAATCGAGAGCCGCCGCTTGCAAATCGATCGCCGCCCCGGTTTTATCAACGCAGTAACGCCCGAACACAAGTTTATCAACCAACCGCACCTCAGGGCCCAAACGGGAATACTCAAAAATCACGCTGTTTTCCACAGTCGCCCCGCTGCACACCCAACAATTCGGGCCGATCATTGTCGGGCCGATTATTTTTGCTCCATCCTCAATGATCGTCATCCCGCCAATGTAAACAGGCCCAGTAATATCAACTTTATCCCAGTTCACAGCTACATTCAAACCAGCGTAAACGCCGGGGCGCACTTCAATTCCCGGAATCGAAACATTTTTAACTTGTCCCAGCAGCACGCTCTGAATTGCCCGCCAATAGTCAGGAACTTTGCCTATATCGACCCACTCAAAGTCCATGGTAATCCCGTAAAAAGGCGCGCCTTCTGCTACTAGCTTGGGAAATAACTGCGAACCGATATCGTATTCCTGGCCCGAAGGGATGTATTTGAATATTTCCGGTTCAAAAATATAAATACCAGTGTTAATGTCGGTACTCAGAGCTTCCTCTACAGAAGGTTTTTCTTGGAAATCTTTAATTTTGCCAGACTCGTCTGTTACCACCACTCCGTAACTGGGAACCTCCACGCGGGGAACCGATTTCATAACAATAGTAGCGATCGCCCCTTTTTCCCGGTGCCACTTCACAGCAGCAGTCAAGTCCAAGTCAATCAAAGCGTCGCCGCACAGCACCACAAAAGTATCGTCAAAAAACGGCGAGAAGTCCTGAATTCGTTTCATGCCACCAGCCGAACCGAGAGCCTCTCCAATCAGTTCTCCCTCCTCAATTCGCCCTTCAAAAGAATAGGCAATTTGTACCCCAAACTTTTGACCGTCGCGGAAGTAGTTTTCAATCACGTCTGCCAGGTGGGAAACATTGACCATAATTTGGTCAAATCCGTGCTGGCGGAGCAATTCAACCAAAAACTCCATCACTGGCTTTTGCAGGATGGGAATCATCGGTTTGGGTATTGTCTGAGTAATGGGACGGACGCGAGTGCCTTTACCGGCCGCCAGAATCATCGCTTTCATTATTAACTTCCTCAACCCTCTGTTAATTGATATCAACTGAACAATTAGATGCTAGCGGTTGCGCTCGAATCGATCGATCACAGCAAAATCATGACCTGTTTATAGGCGACATCGTACCAGGCTATCAATCATTTATTCCCAATTTACCTGGATTTAAGAAACCAGGAATCGGGAATCAGGAAGAACTCCGCACTCCCGCTCTCTCGATTCAGGACTGTGCCGCGCAATGTCGGCGAGCGAGGTTCTGCCTGGAATCTTAACCGACGCAGCGGCACAGTTATTAGTTTCGCCGGAGAACCTATACCCTGCAAGCTCAAAGCGCCCGGATTTTGAGGTCTTGATAAAACTCCTCTTGAAGCAACTCTACTTTAGACTGAGCCGACAGCAGCAACAAAGCCCAAAAAATACCCACGCGGTCATGATTTGGTAAGTCAACTTCCCCAGTCGATACCGGAAGTTCTGGGTTAAGAGGGGAGTGCAAATCGTTATGATGCCAGAGTTCCAGCAATTTGTCCAAGTCGAGCCAACCCTCGTCAATTTCCTGGCCCCGTTCTGCCAGAAACCGCTCCAGTTGACTGGCAGTTTCCACCAAATTTTCTTGGTGAGCTAGCTCAAAGATAGCCTGGGCGGCTTGCGATCGCATTTTTGAGGTAGGGCGACGGCGGGGGGCAACTGTCTGCTCCATTGCTGCTTTCATTAGCTGCAACTGCTCGATCAGTTCTGGGAGAGTCACCGGGCGTTTTTGGGGTAATTGAGCTACACCGCGACGGCGCAATTGCCGCTCCAAATGCTGCGGTAATTGTCGCCCGCCTGAGTGCTCTGCGTCTTCGAGTGCCTCCTCGTCGGCCTCCTCGGGATTCGCGGGGGATTCTGAGAGGACGATACTTTCTGCTTTGAGCAAAACCAGCATTGAAGCGTACAAAAACGCTTGGCCCGAGTGGGACAAATCGGAGAAATCCTTACTCGCATCGGTATCGCAGGCGTTCGTAAGCTTGCTCAAACATCGATCGAACACTTCAATTACCTTAACGTCCCAAGGATCGATTTCTCCCCGTTCTGCTAGGTCAATTAAAATTGCGATCCCCTCGGAAATCGTTTCTAAGCCATTTTGGTCTCGGGAAACGGCCATTCGATTTTAGATTTTAGATTTTAGATTTTAGATTTTGCCTCTCGGAAAACGAGAGAGCATATCAAGTTAATTGGCGGTCATTTCAGCAGTTGTACCCTCAATGGCTGCTATTTCTAAACTTATCGGTTCTGCACTTTCTAACAAAGGTTGTTTGCCTTCTACTTCGGCTTTATAGCGTTCTATGTTTTGTTCTAATTCCTGAATCCGCTGCTGTTTTTCGCGAACTTGGCGGAGTTCTTGGCGCGAGGCGATGGTTCGCTGCATTCTCGACCACAGACTGAACAGCCACGCTAGAATTGCTCCTAATCCTGCCGCCATAATTAGTTCTACGCACAGCGGAGCTTTAACTTGGACGCCTTTGATAACTTGAATCGCGACTGGCTCTGTATTTTCGATGCTGAACAATACTAGAGCCAAGCAAATCAGAAAGATGAAGAAGAAATTTAGCGATCGCATTTTCTCTGTTCCTAATTCTCTATTCCGGTGAAGCAAATTGTTTACTTTTTGTCAACTGTTTTTTGGCAGATAAGCGATTTTTTTTTATAAGATCAAATCTGCTCAATTAACCATAATATCCGGGGATGGGCGGGTTTATGGGATATCTGAGAGTTGATTGAAGAGATTGGTTGACCCGCCCCGGCAGGACATATCCTCTTTAGGTTTGACCGATGTTTTGCGGTTTCTTGCCGATTAAGAGTGCCGGCAATATTTGATATTTCAAAGCAATGCCCGCAGCCACAAATAAGGCAATAATCAGCGCCCCAATGCCTACGGGACTGGGAATCCAGAATATCGCCTCCAAATAGTTAACTTCCCCGGGTTTTAGCTTCCAAACTAACTGCTTTCCCTGCTGATAGCTTTCGGGAACCAGCGCACCGGCGACAGTTTCTATACTTTCGGCACCCCAAGGCGTGTTCAATCTAAACTCTAGCTCCAACAGTCCCCCCGGACTCAGAAGCAGACTGCCGTTAGAAGAAAGCAGAGAAAGAGAGCGCAAATCCAATTCCAAACTCAACCGATTTCGCAGCACCAATAACAAATTATTCTGCTTGACATTCAGGTGAGATTCAAACTTCGGCAAATCGGTTTCTAGCGGACTTGCGACCCGAGATTTTGCGGTTGGTGCGATCGGATTGTAAAATTGGTTAAATTTGTCTTCCAACTCGGCTCCATTATTGAAAGGAATCCTCACTAGAACTTCTGTGGGCGAAAGCCGTTTAGTTTTTCCGTCCAGCAACCTCACCCGGCGTTCTACGCTTTTCAACCATTCTGCAACAGTTTCGCTGCTGAAGCTCGTCAACCTTTCCCCCAGTTTAATATGCTGCACGATTTCGCCGCGAGTTTGACTCTCAAAGTTAACCCCGACATCGTACTGAACGCATCCAGTCACTAAAGTTAAAAGGCAAAAAACAAAAGGTAAAAGAAAGAAAAACTGCTTTTTCCTCTTCCCAGTTCCATCCTTGACATTTTGCTCTTTCATTGTACCTTTTTCCCTGTTTTTTCCTATTTGCATGAATTAGCAAAGCGTTGAATTGCCGACACTGTTTCTATGTTTGTTTAACTGGTTCCTAGGCTCTGCCTGGGAACCCATATCCAGAGGCTTTGCCTCGCAAGCTTTCATCCAAATTCGAGGCAGAGCCTCACGATGTGTATTACCAGGCAGAGCCTGGTAACGAGTAAAACCGCACTGAACTTATTGCCTCGAAGCTACACCCAAGTGTTGAAACAGGATACTCGGCAAATAGGCTGCACCGCCTACCCATTCGGCTTCGCTGCTCAAATCTGCCAAATTTTTAAACGCTTCAAAAATGCTGCCTGCCACCATTGTATTCTTGACGCGGCCGACTATTTTACCTTTTTCTACTTTATAGCCTAAGTCCAAATTTACAGAAAATTCGCCAGCTAACTGATTGGACTGACCGGCACCTAAAACCTGCTCTACTATTAGACCTTCGTCCATGCTAGCAATCAAGTCTTGAGTGGCGGTATTTCCTGGGGAAATGCAAAAGTTAGTCAAATCCGGGCCTGGGCGAGACAATCCGCCGCGAAAACCGTTGCCAGTCGATTGTACACCGGCGCGAGCTGCCCACCTGCGATCCCAATAAAATCCGGTGACAGTACCTTTGTCTATCAAGACTTTGCGGGTGGTGGGCGTACCTTCGTCGTCAAAGGGACAAGTAGAAGGACCTAAACTGGGGTCTTCAAAAAAGGTAAAGCGTTCGTCAAATAAGGTTTCGCCGATTTTGTCGGCTAGGGGAGAGGCTTTTTGAACTACTGCTTGACCTGAAAGGATGGTATCAAACAGGCTGCCGAGGGTGCTAGCGGCAGCTCTGGGGGTAAATAATACTGGGTAGGAACCGCTGCTGATGGTGGCTGAATGTTCGGCGAGGCGGTATTTTTCGAGGAGTGATTGGAGGATGCTGTTGGTGTCCAGGGGCCGATCGCGCGCTACGTCGTAACTGTATGCTTGCATAAAATCTTCTCCCTTTACCAAATTTCCCGCGATCGAGCCGCTGACTATTTGGCTGCTTCTTTCGGCATACACGTCTTGCGTCGTGGCAATTTTCACGCGGCCGCTGCGGACGTGGAAGCCGACATCTACCATAATATCGGGATTGTAGGCGTGAACTTGCTCGATCAGGTTTTTGCCGTTTTCGACTAATTCTTGAGTTGTGGGCGGAGTGTAGGTGGTTTCCGGGCCTTTTAGGTGGAAGTTGGAGGCGAGTTCAAATTCTGCGGGGTCGCCGATTTCGGCTGTTTGAATCGCTGCATCTACTAAATCGTCTATCCGCGTTAAATCTGTGGAACTGGCAAAACCGATTTTGCCATTGTAAATCAGCCGGAGTGCTACGCCTTGCAGGGCTTTGGTTTGCAGGGATTTGAGGCGATTGTTTTCAAATTCTATCGGGGTGTCTTGACTAGACAGGTAGTATACCTCGGCGGCATCGGCGCGCCCAGAGGCCAATTTCAAAATCTCGTCTACGGTTGAATCGCTCACAATAATCGCTTTCTGGTTTGGTCTTTGTTTTATTTTAGCGATTTTGGGTGTGACCAGAAACCGGGTTTTTTCCAAAAACATCGATACACCACCGAAAAACTGCGAAAAACCCGGTTTCTTCGGTTGTATGCGCGGCCAGAAACCGGGTTTTTTCCAAAAACATCGATACACCAACGAAAAACTGCGAAAAACCCGGTTTCTTAAGTCAGAGTGCATCCATCAATCCCCAGCCATCTGCTGAACCATAGCAATAATTTCTCTCACTGTCTGCGCGTCAGGAGATCGCAAATGCTGTAAAATGTCCAAAGATTGCTGTAAATAATTCAAAGCTTGGTCAAAATCTCCCTTCTTATCTGCTAACAACTGTCCAAGCATTGCGAAAGTAGCAGCTTTCCCTTGAAGATTGCCAATTTTTTCGTGAAGTTCTAGTGATTGTTGATAAAATGCGATCGCCTGTTCTACTTCCCCTTGATTGGCATAGATTCCTGCTAGTTGGTGCAAAGTAGCAGCTTTCCCTTGAAGATTGCCAATTTTTTCGTCAAGTTCGAGAGATTGTTGATAAAATGCGATCGCCTGTTCTACTTCCCCAAGATTTGCATAGATTATTGCTAGACCGTGCAAAGTAGCAGCTTTCCCCTGAACATCGCCAATTTTTTCGTGAAGTTCGAGAGATTGTTGATAAAATGCGATAGCTTCTTGTTTATTTCCCCCATCGTCCTGAATCCATCCTAATTGATATAAAGTATTTG
>JAICRN010000627.1 GCA_025937335.1 Microcoleus sp. TY_ISSM_2_bin.22 | reverse complement strand
CGGAACGCGGCATTATGAAGGGCTATGGGGCGGCCGACTGAGGGGGATCGGGAATCAGTAATCGGTAATCGGGAATCGGTAATCGGGAATTTAGATTCTGTAGGGGCGGGTTTTACAAACAATAATTGCCTAAAAACCACAATCTCGTAAGCCCGCCCCCACTCAATTACTAATTACCAATTACCAATTACCCATTCTCAATTAAGGATAGAAAGCCAATTGAGGCAGACCCAAAGTTTCTTCCCAGCCCATCATCAAATTCATGCACTGGATGCCTTGACCGGCTTGACCTTTAATTAAATTGTCGATCGCCGACATCACAATTATTCTGTCAGTCCGCGGATCGACTTCGATGCCGATATAACAAAGATTCGTGCCGCAAGCCCATTTTGTTTGGGGGTAAACCCCAGCCGGCAACACTTTTACCCAAGGACTATTGCGGTAAAAAGCGCTAAAAATAGTGATCAAATCTTCCCGAACCAATCCCGGATCGCGCAGAGTTGAGTAAACAGTTGCCAGAATTCCTCGCACCATCGGAATTAGGTGGGGAGTAAATTGAACTTTGATATCTTGTCCGGCTAAGTCGCTGCAAATTTGTTCAATTTCTGGCGTGTGGCGGTGGCGGCCAACGCCGTAAGCGCCCAGAGAACCCTCTGCTTCAGCCAACAAGAGATTAATTTCGGCTTTGCGGCCCCCTCCAGAAGTACCGGATTTGGCGTCGATAATTGCTGTTTCTGGCACGATGAGACCTTGTTTGAGCAAAGGTGCCAGCGCTAATAAACTAGCAGTGACGTAGCAGCCGGCACAGCCTACTAACTGAGCGTTTTTAATGCGATCGCGGTACAATTCTGGCAAACCGTAAACAGCGGTTGCAGCCACTTCAGAATCTAATCGTTCGCCGCCGTACCAAGCTTTGTAAGTTTCCAGATTTTCAAATCTGTAGTCAGCCGACAAATCCAAGACTTTGCAGCCTTTTGCGATCAGCGTCGGTGCCATTTTGCAAGCTAAACCGTTCGGCAGCGACAGAAACACAACCTCACATTTTGCCGCTATTTTATCTAAGTCGATCGCTTCGACAGTCAAGTCAATGCAGCTAGTCAGATGCGGATAAAGGCTGGAAAAAGGTTTTCCCGCACTGCTATCCCCGCCCAAATAGACTACTTCGGCCGCTGGGTGATCCGCCAGCAGTCGCACAAGTTGCACGCCGCCGTAACCTGAAGCGCCAACTATTCCTACAGGCACACGTCCAACATCTCCCATTTTCCTTTACCCCTGAGCCCTTGAAGTCAAAAACGCTTGAACTTTTGCTGCATTGTAGTACCAAACGCCAACTTTGGTGGCAAAGAATTGTGTAGTTTTATTTGAGAGGTGCATTTTTGTGAATTTTCCGGTGTTTGACCCCGCCCAAAAACGGATACAAAGCCCCGACTCCTTTCCTGGAGAGCCCAAAATTTTAGACCAAAGTTCCACCTTCCAGATTCAAAGCTGCAAGTAAATCTAAAATCTAAAATCTAAAATCGACTGACCGATCGCCAAAAGCCTAAAATTAACAAACGGATGTGCGATCGTGCTATAAAAAATTTACTTTAACCCATCCACAAAGCGGAGCTTAACATTTTTCGCTTGAACCTCGAACCTGGAAGCTCAACATCCATCCGTTAAATCTGTTAAATCCCTTAAATCTTGTACGCGGCTTCGCGGCCGAATTTCCTATGGGCATAGTTGTAGAAAACGTATCAAAACAGTTTGGCAGTTTCCAAGCACTCGATCGAGTCAGCTTAGAAATTGAATCCGGTTCCCTAGTTGCATTGCTGGGCCCGTCTGGTTCCGGCAAGTCTACGCTGCTGCGGCTGATTGCCGGTTTAGAAATGCCCGACTCCGGCAAAATCTGGCTGACAGGACAAGATGCGACCAATACTAGCGTCCAAGACCGCAAAATTGGGTTCGTGTTTCAGCACTACGCGCTATTCAAGCACATGACAGTGCGAAAAAACATCGCTTTCGGCATGGAAATTCAGAAAACACCGCGGGCGAAAGTCAAATCGCGGGTAGAACAATTGTTGAATTTAGTGCAATTGGGAGGATTGGGCGATAGATACCCGTCCCAACTTTCAGGAGGCCAGCGACAGCGGGTGGCCCTCGCCCGAGCCCTGGCTGTGGAACCGAAAGTTTTACTGCTAGACGAACCTTTTGGAGCTCTCGATGCCAAAGTTCGCAAAGACTTGCGTGCTTGGTTGCGGCGACTGCACGACGAAGTACACGTTACCACAGTCTTTGTGACCCACGATCAAGAAGAAGCGATGGAAGTTGCCGATCGAATTACAGTAATGAATAAAGGTAAAATCGAACAAGTAGGAACACCCGCAGAAATTTACGACAATCCAGCCAGTGCTTTTGTCATGAGTTTTATCGGCCCCGTCAATGTCTTGCCCAGCAGTTCGAGGATGTTTCAAGACAACGGCTTTGACTCAGCCAACCCGGAGATTTTCTTGCGCCCTCACGACGTAGTAATTGAAACTACAGAAAATAGTGCAACAGTGCCTGCAAGAATCAGTCGCTTGATTCATTTGGGATGGGAAATTCAGGTAGAATTAACCTTAGATGACGGTCAAGTAGTAAACGCTAATTTGACCAGAGAAAAATTTGACCAATTGCAGTTAGAACCTCAGCAAAGAGTGTTCGTCAAACCGAAAGATGCCAAGTCGTTTCCACTTTTTTATTCTATCTGATACCAATTCTGAAAACTCCAGCTAAATTTAAAACATAAAATATCTGGGTAGGGACGTGGCAATTGCGTCTCTACCCAGACATTTGTAGGGACACGGCAATGCGGTGCCCCTACTCTTTGATACTGACAACTGCGCTCAGAGTTAGTTTTTGATGTCGCTGACAGCTTTTTTGACTATTCCCTCAAAGGATGTAGCGCTTGTGTTAGAAGGATTTTTCATTTTATCAATGTCAGCGTCTCCCTGAACTTCGTTGGGTCCTTTGCTCGCTTTTTCTTGAGTTTCTTCTAAGGACATTGGTTTTTTCAGTACAGCTTCTTGAGATTCTTTTTCAATACCCAAAAGTTGGTCTTCACCTTTGGTGGGGCTGCTGGTAACGGCAAAAGCCGGGAAAGCATTAGAAACAAACATCAACGCACAAAAACAAACAGCTATTAAACTGCGAACTAAACGCTTGGCAGGGAAGTTAAAGCTGATAAAAGACATACAAAATTTCTCCGTTTTTAGAAGTTTTGATCTGTAAGATTGTTAACAGGCTGAAGCTCGCTCAAATTCTGCACAATCTTTAACTCAAGTTTGAGAAAAGCAACCGTTGCTCTCTTTCAAATTGAACTAATATATAATATGTACCTGAAAAAGCTGGTATTTGAAATCCTTCTCAGGGAATATTTCTAGGTGACTGGCGCGGATCGCCCAAGACATGGATGTAGAGGGCACTTGTGTAGAATCAAAAAAATTCTACACAAGTGCGTTCGGGTGGGTCTCACATAGCGATATCAATGTGACTGACGAGTTTTTTCGT
>JAICRN010000397.1 GCA_025937335.1 Microcoleus sp. TY_ISSM_2_bin.22 | reverse complement strand
ATGAGACAACTGGTTCTGACTGTTGACTGTTGACTTTTAACTGTTGAGTATTTGAACAATACCGATGCAACCGGAAACGATATCAGTTATTATTAGATAATAACTCCACAAAAAGATTTAATT
The DNA here is from genome assembly GCA_025937335.1 of Microcoleus sp. TY_ISSM_2_bin.22. GTDB lineage: Bacteria > Cyanobacteriota > Cyanobacteriia > Cyanobacteriales > Microcoleaceae > Microcoleus. The sequence continues at coordinate 5,539 of JAICRN010000397.1, read as the reverse complement.
TTTATTTAACTTATTCACAAACTCCGCAACAGCAATAACAAATTCTGCGGTTGATTCGTAGGGCAAAACATTCCGCCCCGGCATTAATAAACCTTCCGCATTGGGAAAATGGGCTAAATATTGCGCTAATCTTTCATCCGGTTTTTCTTCCTTTCCCTCTTGACTGATGCTGGAGGCTTTTTCTCCCATCACAACGAGTGCAGGTCGATCGAACTTTTGAATCGTACCGCTGTAATCCTGCCGCCAAAACCCAGCTAAAAACGAGAAAACCGCGTGACGGCTGTCAGGATTCGCCGCCCCAGCCTGCAAAGCATCCAACCATTCGCTGTCAACTTTCGCCGCATCGCCAAACAGTTGTTTCACAGAAAAAGAACGCAAAAACTCAGCGCGTCTGGCGTAGCGGTAAAAAGCGTTTCCCAAGGGAGAATTTAACAAATTCCAAACAATTCTTTGCTGTGTGTCTGTCGAATGTTTGTTCATCACCGCCCAAGCGGGAGGCCCCGCGAGGACTAAGCCGCGAATTAAATTTGAGCCGCTTTCCTGCTGCATTTTTGCTAAAGCCAAGGCTACAGACAGTAAAGCACCTTGCACGAGGACGATCGCAGGTTTTTTGACTGCAGTTTCCAAGAAATACTGCAACTGTGCTGCCCAATCGTCTGGATAGCAAGCCACAGCCGGCATTTCGCAGTCGCCGCAGCCCAAAAGGTCGGGATTGTAAATCGGATTAGTGTTCCCTGCTTTGTACCAACTCTCGCAAAATCTCTGCCAAAAGATTCTTGACAAACCAACTCCAATCGGATGAATTAATAACAAAGGGATGCTATCTTCTGTCGCAGTAGTTGGTTGATAAAAATCATAAGCACAGCGATAATTTTGCCATTCGTAAAATAGGGTTGGTGATTTTATAGACGAAATAGTGGAAAAATCTCGGGTTGAATATTGCGGTTGCATATTATTTTTTGGTGCCGATGTTACTTTTTATTATAATATGAGTAGTGGCGGGTTTTACCAGACATATATTTGGTAACTGACAAGATAAATAAACCCGCCCTGCGGGATGACATAAGCGCGAATACCAACCTTGATTACTTAATCATGTCAGAACAGCGGATTACCATTTCTTTACCTAACTTGCTGCTAATTGTAGCATCGTCCTTGCTGCTAGTGCTGCTGTGGCAATTGCGCAGCCTGCTAGTAATTCTGATGATATCAGTTGTGCTGGCAGCATCGATCGTCCCGATCGTTAATTGGGCCGAAACCATGCGCGTTCCCCGCTGGCTGGCGGTGATTATGGTTTATTTAACTCTCATCGGCGGATTTAGCGGGACGGTAGTGTTAATCGGGCCCACGGTCATCGAACAAATCGAGTTACTGCTGCGACAGTTACCACTGTATGTCGAAAGTTTGAGAACTGTGGCAACTAATGTATTGAGTCGGTTGAGCGACAATGCCCCAACCTTGGTGGGTCAGTTGGTGGACACTCAATCGCTGACTAATTGGCTGATTCGATCGAGCCAACAACTGGTTTTGCGATCGTACAGTTTAACTAGAGGCATTCTAGGCGGTTTCTTCAGTTTAGTTTTAGCATTATTTATTTCAGGTTACATGGTTGCCGACAGCGACACATTAATCAAAAGTTTGGTGCAGTTTTTCCCGAAACCTTGGGATACAAGATTAGCCGCACAAGCCACGCCAATCGGTCAAAGAATGGGGAGTTACATTCGCGGGCGAGTGTTAGTTTCGGGCATTTTAGGAATATTTATTACCGCAGGTTTGAGCGTTTTGGGAATGCCGGAATTTGCTTTAGGCTTGGGTGCGATCGCAGGCGTTACCAACTTAATTCCCTTCATCGGGCCAGTGTTGGGAGCAGTACCGGCATTAATCGTAGCCTTTGCTAAAGGTGGCTGGCTATTTGTGTGGGTATTGCTGTTATTTGTAATCATCCAGAATTTGGAAACCTACGTGCTCGATCCTTTGCTGGTTGGTTCATCGGTTGGCGTGCATCCTTTATATCAATTGCTGTCTGTCTTGGGAGGCGTTCAAGTATTGGGAATTATTGGAGCTGTAATTGTACCGCCTTGGTTTGCTGGAGTGGCAGCTTTGATTGAGAACTTGTATTTAAAACCGAAGCTTAGGAGCGAACATCGAGAGACAATAAATCAGGCTAAAAATAATTCTGACTTGCCGCCTGTTACACCTTCGGCGTGATAGCGGGGGAGAAGAAAATTCGGGAAGTGAAATATATAATTTATATCGTTTATGTTGGCATCGGAATAATAATTTTAGGAGTGAAGTGCGAGCTTAATGTCTCGCGTTTAACACTTGCTCGCGGCGATGCTCGTACTGGTGTATAATTTCTTACTTACCGGGTTTGAGATTAAATTCACAACCAGAGTTTTAACATCTCAAAAGCCGTTTGACTCCAATTATTCGATCGCTACCATTGACACTTCAACACAGTATCTACCAGTGGGCCGACTGATGACTAAGGATTAATTGCCACTTCAATGCGGCGGTTGCGCTGCCGATTAGCATCAGAACTATTATCCACCGAAGGGCGACTTTCCCCATAGCCGATCGCCACCCAATGATACTTCTGACCGAGCACGCCCGACAAATACTGCACCACCGCCTGAGCCCGCGCAAACGACACATTGCGATTGTCCGCCGCTTCCCCCGCGTCGTCAGTGTGCCCGGCAACCCGCACACTTGCCCCCTCGTGATTGCCCAACTCCGCCACCAAATTGTCCAAAATCGCACTTGTTCCCGGGCGCAAAGAAATGCTGCCAGTATCAAACAAAACATCGCTGGGGAGAGTCACCATCAGCCCATCCCCCCCAAACACCGGATTGTTGGCATTCTGTGGGGCAGTATTCACCGTTTCAGGGTTCAGACTCGGGCTGCTGCCCGCGATGGCTGGTAAAGCAGGAACAGGAGTTGCCGCCGTTTCCGGCCCTGCCAATTCCCGCGACATCAACTGCAAACGCTTTTCCAAAGTTTCCGTCGGGCGGCTGCTGCCCAACTGACTCTCCAAAGCAGCAGTGCGGCCAATCAGCGCGTTGAGCTCGCCCTGCAACTGTCTCAAATCCGACTGCAATTTCTCTCTCTGGGCAGGACTGACTTTTGACTGGGGAGTCGGTGTAGCGCTAGGTGTCGGGAGCGCCGGAATTTGCGTTGCTGGGGCGCGTTTCGGGCTGGGGGTCAAATTTTGAGTTACACGCAGCAATCTCTCTGCCAGCGGCATCTCCGTCGCGCGTGAGGGATAAATTTGAGCGACCGCCATCCCCAAAACCCACGCAAAACCGCTGCCAACCCCCAGCAGCAGCAGTCGAAATATCAGCGACAGTACAAGCAAACCTTTTCCCCGCGACTTGGAGACGCGAGTCGGGGGGATTGAAGGTTTTTGATTAAAAGATGGCGTCATGTTTCCTCCCTCTCGGTGTACATAGCAGAGTGAACTACCCAGCGCTGACATAAAGGTACAGCGTGAGCTTCTGAATTCAACGGGGATTGCGTCAACTTGGACTTGCGTCCCAGTTTCGGGCTCACATCCCCTCCATCAGCAGAAGTCCTGGTTCCCAAGACCCATAGCATTCTGATTCCTTCTGCTCTGATATTTATTGAGGCGTTTCCATCCCTATCGTGATGAGTACCGCAATTAGGACAAGTCCATGTCCTAACGTCTAATGGCATTTCACTCACCTGATAGTGGCAATTTGAGCAGAGTTTCGAGCTAGGGAACCATCGGTCAATCTCTACCAACACTTTACCTTCACGGTCTAGTTTGTAATGCAAGAAATTGACAAATATTCCCCAACCTACATCAGAAATTGCTTGAGCTAGTTTGTGGTTGCGAACCATGCCCTTTGTGTTTAGACTTTCGACTACGATGACTTGGTTATCGTCAACAAGCTTTCTTGACAGCTTATGTAAGTAGTCTTGGCGGACATTGCTAATTCGTTCGTGAACCCTAGCCACCAGTTTCCTGGCTTTGTCTCTTGACTTGCTTCCTTTCTCCTTTCTGGCTAGTTTTTTCTGTTTTCTTTTGAGGTTGCGCTGGTGTTTTGCTAAAGGCTTTGGATTAGGGTACTTGGATGTCTTGATACCATCATTGACAATCGCAAAATGTTTCAACCCTAGGTCAATTCCGGCTACTTTTCCATCGGTGCAAGCAACTGGTTTATCTCCTTCTAGTTCTGTCAGCACAGAGGCATAGTATTTCCCTGAAGGAGTAACACTTACAGTTACGGTTTTGATAGTTCCCTCAATCGGTCGATGTAGCTTGGCTTTGACAGTGCCGACACGACCGGGAAACTTGAGGGAGCCGTCAACAAGTTTGACTGATTGCGGGTACTGGATTGACTGCCTATTTTTCTTTGCTTTGAATCTAGGGTATTGAGCTCTCGACTCAAAAAAGTTCTTGTAAGCAGTTACTAAGTTGAGCGTAGTCGCTTGCAAAACCTGAGAATAACACTCAGACAACCATTGTGTTTCTTCTTGTTTTTTGAGTTCTGGTAGGAGTTTGTTCAACGCAATCTGAGTCAAGCCTTTACCCGTGGCTTTGTAGGTTTCAATACACATATGGAGTGCGTAATTCCACCACCAACGGGAACAGCCAAAGTGTTGAGCTAATATCGTTTGTTGTTCAATTGTCGGATACAGTTTAACTTTGACGGCTTGATGCTGCATTACTTCCACCTTCCGTTACCATTATATACATTTATGATAAAAAGTCAACATTGTTGGCAAATTTTACGCCTGTTTGACCGGATAAAATTTGCTTGAGGGAGTCCATGTATCCCAACGCTGACCCAACGGAACGTGGGACTTATCCCTCCCCCAAACCCCCTCAAAAGTTAATTTCGATACTATCTTACCTATCCGATTTGAAATTTGAGATTTGAGATTTGAGATTTTGCCTCCTATCTAAAATCTCAAAAAGAAACCCGGTTTCTATAAATCTGGGGTTTGGTGGCGAAGCATCGAGGCAGAAACCGGGTTTCTAGTCCGTTGCCTGCAAGGCTGAATCTGTTGGATAATTCAGTAAAACTTTTGGAAAAAAAACCGATGACTGACCCTTTAAATAGCCCTTATCCCGTTCCTTGGGAATGGATTAGCGAGACTCACGCTAAAGTGAGCTCCACTGCCGGCACAGGCCTCCGCTACTATCGCAGCCCTTCCCTACTTTCAACTAACGGCCAATACGCAGCTTACAGTCGAATTGAGTTGCAAGTGCAGCCGGAATTCTCCCGGTGTCGGGTTAGCAGCATCATGTTTGTGGAAAATCTCAAAACCGGGGAACTGCAAACAGTTGCGGCTGCTTCGCCGCTGGCAGAAAGCGGGATGTATGCTAGCGATGATACAGATATGTCCGGGACGATCGCGATTTTAGTGCCTGTTTCTTGGAATCAAGAGGGTTCCCGCGTTCTCGCCCGCGAATTTGAAGCCCTTTTCAACTCTTCGGATATGTCCGACTACGCCGTCATCTGGGACAAAAATGATAATTACACTTATACCGTTGCTCCCGCTCGCAGTCTTT
>JAICRN010000276.1 GCA_025937335.1 Microcoleus sp. TY_ISSM_2_bin.22 | reverse complement strand
TTTCTGCAAAGTCGTTTAGGGCAAAAAATGCCCAGACTACACTTTATAACAAAAGATGGTCCAATTCCGAAGGAAGGGAAACTCAAGAAAATTGTTGAAAATCTCCTCGATAATGATGGCTATCATGCTGTAATAGCACTTACAGACGTTTATACCGGAAAGCCGGACTTTAAAGATGCCAATGATGCTAAAGAGAAAATGAGGAGATGGGTAGATAACAACCCAAACTTCTATCCTCACACAGCATCACATGATTTTGAAGCATGGCTTCTTCCCTACTGGACAACTATCCAGAAGCTAGCGAAACACAACCTTTTTGCTCCTAGCGGTTCGCCTGAAACAGTGAATCATCAAAAGCCACCTTCCTATTGGATTAAGGAAATTTTTAGCACAGGACAATGCAGAAGAGACTATAACAAAGTGATTGATGGAGTGGCTATTTTGAAAGACAACGATCTGATGATTGCGATTAAAGCTTGTCCAGAACTAAAAGCTTTTGTGTATCGAATTATCTCTCTCTGCGATGAAGAGAAAATAATTTCTTGATCTCCGATGTTAGAACCCCCACTTATTAAAGAAGTCGGGGATCTGGGTATTCAATTTGTTAAGTTGTTCTAGTTAATTCAGGGGAATCTCGATCCAGAACTCTGTACCTTGACCGGGTACAGAAACACACTTAAGTACGCCTTGGTGTTTCTCAACTACAATTTGGTAACTGATAGACAGTCCTAAACCCGTACCACGACCGACGGGCTTAGTAGTAAAAAACGGATTAAATATGTGAGAAATTAATTCTTTCGGGATGCCGTGACCGTTGTCGGCAATGCAAATTCTTACCGTTTTTTCATCGATCAATTCGGTGCGAATGCGAATGCAAGGGGATGGGAAATCAGGAATACAACACTCTGTGCTTGCATTTATATCTACTGGCTCGACAGCCATTTTTTGAGAGCTTAAATATGTCACCGCTGCACTTGCCGCCTTGGAGGGAAGCTTCATAAATCGATCTATTTGTCTCATTTCTAGGGCGTCAACGGCATTGCTAATTAGATTCATAAATACCTGATTGAGCGAGCTGGCATAGCATTCTACTAAGGGTAATTGGCCGTATTCTTTAATGATTTCTACTGTTGCCCGATCGGATTTAGCTTTGAGCCGGTGCTGCAAAATCAACAGGGTATTCTCGATGCCTTCGTGAATGTCAACGGCTTTTTTCTCGGTTTGATCGCTTCTGGAAAAATTGCGCAAAGATACAACTAATTGGCGGATACGGTCAACTCCGACTTTCATGGAACCCAAAATTTTGGGCAAATCTTCGGCCAGAAATTCTATGTCGATCGCTTCGGAACACTCGCTAATTTCTGGGTCGGGATTGGGGTAGTGTTGGCGGTAGAGTTCGACCAAGCAGAGCAAATCTGTGGTGTATTCGCTGGCGTGGGACAGATTGCCGTAGATAAAGTTAACGGGGTTATTGATTTCGTGGGCTACCCCCGCCACGAGTTGTCCGAGACTGGACATTTTCTCGGTTTGAATCAGTTGGGCTTGGGTATTGTGCAGTTCTGTGAGGGTTTGAGCTAGCTGTTCGGCCTTTGCTCGATCGGCTGCTGCTGCATTGAGACTTTCTTGATAAAGTTCTGCTTGGTGAATGGCGATCGCAGCTTGAGTAGCCAAATTTTCCAGCAATTCCTGTTCTGCTGTTTGCCAAACTCTCGGCCCCCAACACTCGTGGGCAATCAGCAACCCCCACAACTGGTAATCTTTGCCGATCAGGGGCACAATTAAACTTCCCCTCACCTGCATTTTTTCCAAAAATTCGCGGTGACAAGGCGTTAAATCATCAGTATAAATATCATTAATTGCTCGCACCCGTCCTGCTCGGTAAAAGCAGTCTGAGTCTTCCGCCAACCATTCTTGTGGAAATTTGATACCTAAAATTGACTGCCACTGGCCCCGGACAGCTTCTACAACTACCTCGCCGTCGAACCCTGCGGCAAATTGATAAATTATGGTGCGATCGTTATCGAGCAAAACTCTCACTTCTCGCACAATAGTTTGCAGTATAGTTTTTAAGTCTAAGGTGCTACGAATCTGGTCTCTAACTCGCGTCAATACTTTGGCAAATTCCAAAGATTTTTGCAATTGGGCGGTGCGTTCTTGAACTTGGCGCTCCAAGTTGGCATTCAGAGTCTGCACTTCTTTATAAAGAACGTACTGACCAATTGCCGAACAAAATTGGCTGCCTATAGCTAAAGCTTGCTCGATGTCCTCGCACTTCCACTCGGGCGACTGACCTTTTTTTATTTCTCGCCAGACTTCAAAGGATTGTCTGGGAAGGATTTGTGCAGCGCTGCTGTCAAAGCGGCCGGCCCACAGTTTTTCGGTATCAATTGCATTGCGAAAAACTGTCAAACAGCCGACTACTTGTTGTTTGTGGTGCAGGGGAATTACCAGCAAACCCCGAATTTGAGTAGATTGGAAAGCAGGAACTAAAACTCTAAATACAGGTTCTTTGTATAAGTCTGTAATTATCCAAACTGGGAATTGGGAACTTGTGCTGAGCGCAGCCGAAGTATTAGGAATTGGGAAGTTGGGAATCTCTGCGGTATTTTGGAATCCTTTGGTTAGCCATTCCTGCCAGAGGGGATGAGCTTCGATCGCCTTAACTTTTTCCCAGTTGGGAAGTATCGGTTGTTCTCCTGTGGTGAACAGTTCAAAGGTAGCATCATTGTGGGCCGGGGCAATTGGCAATCCTCCTTCAATCTTGGCAGCCGATAACTTTTCACCGTTGATTTTCGGGGGGTTCAGATAGAGTCGGCCGCCGCTGCCGCCCAAAGCGGTGACTGTGGCTTCTAAACCCTGCTGCAGTTGAATGTTGACGTGACCGTACAACAGGGCTGCTATGCGGCTCACGGTGGCTTCCCGGGCAGCTTGAGAGCGAGTTTGCTGGAGGAGGAGTGCGTGGGCGATGGCGCTAGACAATTGATCTGATACGAGCTGAACTACTTCTAAATCTGCTGGTGAAATATTGAGCGGGGCACAGTGGTGAGACACTAAAAGTCCCCACAGTTCGATGTGAATTTTTTGATTGTTTCCTGGATCGTATCGAGTCAGGCACGTAGGGGAATCGCAGATTGTATCTGTTTTGCTGTTTTGCGATGCACTTCTGCGGTGCAAAATCGGCACTACTAACGAAGATTGCACTCCCATTGCCATCAGGTAAGCTGTGTGGCAAGGATCGAGCGATCGGTAGTGCATCTCTTCATTTACTAAAGGTTGACCTGTGTCTGCAGCATCGAGGGGACTCAGGACGATCGTCCCGGAGTTAACATCTATTATTGTCCGCTGGCGCAAAGTCACATACATCTCCCGCGCGCTCGCGGGAATGTCGTCTGCGGGAAAGTGCAGTCCTTTCAAGGAAGGGAGACGGTTGTTATTAATTGACTCAGCAACAACTTCTCCACTGCCGTCGGCACTAAACCTGTAAATCATAATGCGATCTGTTTTCAAAAAAGACCGCACTTCTGCTACCGTACTGGTTAAAATATCTTCTAATTCTAGAGATTGACGAATGCGTTCAGTTATCCGCCTTACCAAAACTTCTCTGTCTAGTTTATGATGTAATTCTTGCGTATTTTCTGTGAGTTGCATAAATCTCCTTTTGTAACTTAAACAATACAATGATAATAAGAAGTTTTTATCGGCTTTTGGAGCGCTCAAACTCAAATGCCTCAGCCTGAGTTTTCAACTCAACCGACCTGTACAATCAATCGGTGGCGCACTGGCCAGAGACGACTATGTATCGTCTCTGGCGCGCTGTGGTAAAAAAAATCTGCGATCGCCCCGCCCCGGTTTAGTCCTTGCCTTCTTGAAGCAGAGCGACTTAAGCAAATAATAATTATTATTTTAATCGTCTTATAAATTTCTCGCAATCTTAAAATCTCACTATCAGAATTATTGATTGTTAGGATAGTTTGACATTTGTTTGTATAACTTCATATAATGAGGATTAATGAAAGAATTTGAGATTTGTTAGCTCCTCTGGCGCTGACAAATTTCGCTGCGCACGCTCATCAGAATTTTACCCAAATGATTTTGACCGGTGCGGTCGCAGCCGCACCCCCAGTAATAATCCGTTGGCGAATCCTCGACAATCACTCGATCCCCTGTGGCCAGGAGAATAGCTTGAATGTCTGTATGAGCGAGAAACTTAGTTAAAACTGCTTCGCGCATAATGGGAATTTTCACCGCTTCCCAATCAGCGCGCATCTGGTGGTTGGGATCGCGACCTAATTTGGCAGCTTCCTGGGGAGTTGCTACGGCTCGAATCGCCGCCACTAATCTTTCATCAACTGTGACAAATTTTTGGGCTTGATAGTAATGTTCCACAGTCAACCAATCTTGACCGTACAGGCTAATTTCGTGTAGTGAAAAATTAGAAAAGCAGCCGTAAGGCTCCTCTACTTTATAAAAATAAATTATCATTTGATTTTAGATTTTAGATTTTAGATTTTACAGGATTTACGCAGAACCTAATTATCTAGGGTGCTTAGGGGCGCACCTTACTTTAGAAGATTTACGCAGAACCTAATTATCTAGGGTGCTTAGGGGCGCACCTTACCGCTATTGGGAATGAGGAATTGAGAATAAGGAATTGGGATTTAAGAATATTTTCTCTTCTTTCTTCACCTCGATCCTCAAAATCCATCTGTTAAATCCGTTGCCGAACTTCCTTCGTTCTAAAATGGCATCAGCTTTTTAAGATGCAGGGTTAGCGATATCGGTATAAGGCAGTTCACCACGCAAAATTTTGCCGGTCGACGCCAGCAGCGATCGCTAATTTGAGGCCCGCTCTGCCAGCAGTTCCTGTAAACTGATTGAATGCCCCAGCCCAACGACAGGCCCAAACCAGATCGGTTCCCCATTGTTCGGCGATCGATGTAGTGTAATAATCCTTAGCGTCGCCGGCACCTGAAAGAGTTCGATATATCGCCTGAGCAGCCTTAAATCGGCTAAATAGGGCAGGTCGAATCCCCTCATCGGAGAGGGGGTCGGCAAGACTGGCGGTGTCTCCTAAAAGCAGCGCATTTTGCGAGTGCAATTGGCGATCGCCATCCCACAGACTCCTGGGGTGTTTCCGCACGTTGCTGACACTAACATCCGCACCGCACTTGGTTGCGTAGTTGACCAAAATTTTCTCGATATCTTTTGGCTTGTCGCCGCGCATCGCAGCAATACTCAAAGAGTAGCAGTCAGCTTTGGGAAAGCTCGAGATAAAACCTTTTTTTATAGTACCAAAATCGAAATAGATGGCATCGTCCTTGATTGACCGAGTTTCTAAACTTGCGATCGAACAGAGTTTTGGTTCTTTCAATACGGGCCACTCAGTCATCGGCCCGCCGGCACCGTCAGCAGCAATCAAATAGCGGCCGGAAACGGGTTCTGAGTTAGTTTTAACTTCCCAAACATAATTTTTAAACTCAATTTCTTTGACTTCTGTAGATTCTCCAATTTCCTCACCAGTTTTTTGAGCTTGTTTAATTAAAAAATCGTCAAATACATCTCGCTGTACCGTCGAAATTGGCGAATTTATCTCAACTTTCACCGGGTTTCCCATTTTCCAGGTGTTGCTAATTTTATTAGCTTTCAGATAAATAGCTGGCGTCTGGTAAAAATCGAGCCATTGGGCGATCGTCCCAGAAACGCCGCCGCCACAAGGTTTATTGCGGAGCAAAGATGCTTTTTCTACTACCAAAACAGAACGTCCCTGCTTTGCCAGGCGATAAGCTGCTGTGCTACCTGCAGGGCCTGCACCGACAATAATGCAATCAAACATTTTCGGTTATGGGTAATTGGTGATGGTAATTGGTGATGGGGAACGGAGAATTGGTAACTTATGAGTGTTAAATCTTGAGTTTTTAACTCACAACTGACAACTCATATAGCGTCTGCGCGTTGTTCGCGGTCGCCTGTTGGCAATCTCAAAACTATTCCTATTCCCCATGCCCAATTTCCCATTCCCTAAACTGTCGTGATATCTTTCTCTTTCGCTGCCAGAACTTCTTCTATTTTGGCAACGTACTTGTCCGTCAGCTTTTGAATTTTATCTTGCAAGTCCCGGGATTCATCTTTAGAGATATCGCTGCTTTTTTCCTGCTTGCGAATCGAGTCAACGGCATCGCGGCGGATATTGCGAATTGCAATTTTACCTTCTTCAGCAAACTTCGCGGCCATTTTGACAAATTCTTGGCGTCTGTCGCTAGTCAGCGGGGGAATGTTCAAGCGAATAACTGAACCGTCGTTGTTGGGCACGAGTCCTACATCCGACAGGGAAATCGCTTTTTCGATCGAGTTGAGTGCTGTGCGATCGAACGGTTGAATGGTGATCGTAGTCGCATCCGGCGTGCCGATATTGGCAAGGGATTTGATCGGAGTTGGAGAACCGTAGTAATCTACCATGACTCGATCGAGGAGGGAGGCGTTGGCGCGTCCCGTCCGAATAGTATTAAAAGACCGTTGAGTAGCCTCAACTGCCTTTTGCATGTGATCTTCTGCTTCAGCTAACTTCACAAAAACCTCCGACAAGAGTTCCAATAGATTCTCCCATTACAGCCCGGTAGATGTTGCCCGACACCGAGAGGTCAAATACCATAATAGGAATATTATTTTCTTTGCAAAGGGCGATCGCCGTACTGTCCATCACCCGCAAGTCTTGATTCAAGACGTGGCCGTAGGTGAGAGTTTGATACCTGCGCGCGTTGGGGTTGAGGTGGGGGTCGGAATCGTACACCCCATCTACCTTAGTAGCTTTAAAAATCACCTCTGCATCAATTTCAGCCGCCCGCAAAGCGGCTGTAGTATCAGTAGTAAAAAAAGGATTGCCAGAACCGGCACCAAAAATCACTACTCGTTTTTTTTCGAGGTGGCGAATTGCCCGCCGCCGGATGTAGGGTTCAGCTACTTCTTGCATGGCGATCGCCGATTGCACCCTCGTTGGCACCCCTGCTTGTTCCAGGGCATCCTGCAAAGTGATAGCATTCATCACCGTAGCAATCATGCCCACATAATCAGCCGTTGCCCGATCCATCCCTGCCGAAGCAGCTTTCACCCCGCGAAAAATGTTGCCGCCACCGACAACAATCGCGATTTGAATGCCTTCGGACACGACTTTAGCCACTTCCTGGGCGATCGACTGAACGACTACCGGATCGATGCCGTAGCCCAAGCTGCCCATCAGCGCTTCACCGCTGAGCTTCAGCAAAACTCGCTGATAAACCATCCCCATGCCGCCACTATTTTTTTACTCTGTTTGCCTCCACCATAAGATAGCAGTACAGGTGCATTTTGAACATCAATTGCCCGGAACAGGCATCGTGCTGGTGCTGCCAGAGAATTTGTTTGTTGCGCCGGCTGCGGTTGCTGAACAGGCGACTCGGGCCTGTTCCACAACCGGATTGATTTTTTGTAGGGTGGGTAC
>JAICRN010000763.1 GCA_025937335.1 Microcoleus sp. TY_ISSM_2_bin.22 | reverse complement strand
GGCATTATCAAAGCAGGCGCAGCCTACCTGCCTTTAGATCCAACTTATCCTCAAGAGCGGCTTAACTTCATGTTAGAAGATGCTCAGGTGTCGATTTTGGTAACTCAGCAGCACTTAGCCAAAAACTTGACGCAGCCGGAAAATGACGCAGTTTTTTCTGTAGTGTGTTTGGACTCCGACAGAGAAATTATCGCCCGACAAAGCCCAGAAAACCCAACTATAAATATCATACCAGAAAACCTAGCCTACGTCATTTACACATCTGGTTCAACCGGAAAACCCAAAGGCGTTCTCATCGAACATCGGGGACTCTACAACTTAGCCCTAGCTCAAATAGAAGCTTTTAACTTAAACTCAAATCACCGCATTTTGCAATTTGCATCCCTGAGTTTCGATGCCTCAATCTTTGAGATTGTCATGGCCTTGGGAACCGGAGCAACACTTTACTGTGCCAAGAAAGAATCTTTGTTGCCCGGACAAACATTAATCCAATTTTTGCAGGACAATGCTATTACCCACGCTACCCTCCCGCCCTCGCTGCTAGCTGTCCTTCCAAACGCCGAACTTCCCACACTGCAAACAATCATCTGTGCTGGCGAATCCTGTTCCCCGGATATTGTTAAACGCTGGGCTTCCCGGCGCAGATTTTTTAACGCTTACGGCCCTACAGAAGCGACAGTCTGGTCAAGTTTGGCCGAAATTGGCGATTTCCTGCCCGATAGCTTCGCTTCACGCAAAAAACCGCCCATCGGTCGCCCAATAGCTAACACTCAACTCTATATTTTAGATGAAAATTTACAGCCTGTACCCGTTGGAATTCCCGGTGAATTGTACATCGGCGGCAGCGGATTGGCGCGAGGCTACCTGAACCGCCCCGACTTAACCGCCCAGCGATTTATTGCTAATCCGTTTAGCCAGAAAGCAGGAGAACGAATTTATAAAACAGGTGACTTAGCTCGCTATTTTCCCGACGGCAATATTGAGTTTTTAGGCCGCACTGACGAACAGGTAAAAATTCGCGGTTATCGAATAGAATTGGGAGAAATTGAAGCGCTGCTGGTTCAGCATCCAGCAGTCAAAGAAACAGCGGCGGTTGCTGGGGATGATTTGTCTGGCAACAAACGCCTAGTTGCTTATGTCGTCCCCAATCAAAATCAGACGCTTAATCCCGGGGAAATACGCAATTTCCTCAAACAACAACTGCCCAATTACATGATTCCCAGTGCTTTTGTGGCGATGGATTTTCTGCCCCTAACTCCCAATGGCAAAATTGACCGCCTGCGCCTACCTGTACCGGGAACTCTAACTAGCAATTCAATAGATAAAAGCTGCATTGCACCTCGCACAGCAACCGAATCAACCCTAGCCAAAATTTGGACTAAAATCCTCAACGCAGAGTGCGTTGGCATTCGCGATAACTTCTTCGATTTGGGTGGGGATTCCCTGCTGGCAATCCGCCTCATCAATGAGATTAACCAGCAATTTGAGCGCGAGTTGCCGCTGTCTGCTATTTTCTTAAATCCGACAATAGAAGGTTTAGCAGATTCGCTATCTTCAGAAACAAATTCTCTGGAATGGTCGCCTTTAGTTGCAATTAAGCCTCGCGGTAAAAATCCCCCGTTCTTCTGCGTCCATCCCATCTTTGGCGTCGTGTTTCCTTATGTCGAGTTAGCATTTCAGCTAGGAGAAAATCAACCGTTTTACGGGCTGCAACCAAAGGGTATTGACGGCGAAAGTTCTCCGTTAACTAGCATTGAAGACATGGCGGCTGACTACATCGCAGCCTTGCGTACCGTTCAACCAAAAGGGCCTTATTTTTTAGGAGGTTGGTCTTTTGGAGGTTTGGTTGCTTTTGAGATGGCTCAACAGTTGCTCGCAGCGGGGGATGAAGTGGCTTTGCTTGCTGTGCTGGATACTTTAGCGCCGGTTTCTGCTAACAAACCTTCTTTTTGGGACGGTTGCAAGTTTATTCTGACTACTGTTTCGCGCTCTATCTGGCCTTTTGTAGTAGATTATTTTCGATTGGTGGCTGCTGCGGAAAATGTTCAAAGTGGCGGTATTGCTGCCAAATTTCCGAAATTAAATAAGATGCTTAATTTGGCAGCTAATTTTTTGCATCGCTGGAATTGGAAACAGGCCGTTATGGTTAGCATCCTATCTCAGGAGTCAAAAGAAAGAAGCTGGCGCGAGCTGGCAATTCCCTCAATGTTTACTGTATTTCAGGCTCACAGTCAAGCAACTCTCAGCTATGTACCGAAAATTTATCCGCAGCGAATTACTCTGTTTAGATCGAGGGAACAGCTAAGCATGAGTAATCAAGATCCGACTCTTGGCTGGAGCGAATTAACGACCCAAAAAGTAGAGGTGATTAGAGTTCCTGGGAATCACCTGACTAT
>JAICRN010000414.1 GCA_025937335.1 Microcoleus sp. TY_ISSM_2_bin.22 | reverse complement strand
TCGAGAGCTTGGTTAAAGTACGTCATCTCTCCAATTTCCGGAATTAGAGCCCGCCGCAAATCTTCCTTAAAATAAGCGCCCTCGATTTTTTTCTCAACAGCTTTAGTAATATTGATGCCTTTGATATCGAAGAATTCAATTAAAATGTGGTCGGATCGATCGGGCGAAATGCGAACGTGAATGCCGCCAGCAATCGACAGCGTAGACGAAACCGTGCGCGCGATCGGAATTGCCGTCGATTCCAAATTGAGCACATTAATTCCTACCGACATCAAACCCGCAATCAAAGACCTCGAAACCATCCGCGAAATGCTCCGCTGGTCGCGAGAAACCGATACCGAAGTCCCGGGTTTCAAAGTCGAGCCGTAAGCCGCGCCCAATTTCACTGCAAATTCCGGGGTAACATCGACATTTGCCAGTCCTTGAACGCCGCGCTGACCGAACAAATTCCGCTTAGCTTGTTCTCCCCAAATTAAATTTTGATTTAACAGAGCGCCGGATTCAATATTTTTGCTCGGCCAGACGCGCACGCTTGGCCCCACTTGCGCTTCTTCTCCCACGATGGACATCGAACCGACGACAGCACCTTCGAGAACGTGAGCGCGCCTGTCTACGCGGGTACTCCGGCAAATCACGCAGGCCCTGAGGTGAGCGTCTTCGCCGACAATTGCTCCGTTCCAGACTATGGGACGTTTGAGGTTGGCGTCGGCCCCGACTGTCACGTTATCTCCGATCACTGTACCCGCATCGATTTTAACTCGGGCTCCAATCCGGCAATTGTTGCCGATCATGGCCGGTACTTCGACGATCGCGCTATCGTCAATAAAAGTATTCTGACCTACCCAAACTCCCGATCGAACTTGGTTGTAGTAGCTCAAATCCAGTTTGACCTTTCCCCGCAGCGCGTCGTACTGAGATTCCCGGTAAACATCTAGCTGGCCGACATCGCACCAGTAACCCTCGGCGATGTAGCCGTACATCGGCTCGTTTTTTTCCAGTAGCAGCGGAAACAAGTCTTTGGAGAAGTCGCACTCCTGATTTACCGGCAGGTAATCCAAGACTTCGGGTTCTAAAATATAAATGCCGGTATTGATAGTATCGGAGAAAATTTCGCTGCTAGAAGGCTTTTCCAGAAAGCGACTGATGCGGTAATTTTCCTCGGTAATCACGACCCCGAATTCCATTGGGTTGGGCACGCGAGTTAAAATTAACGTGGCTTTGGATTGCTTGCTCCGGTGAAATTCGATCGCTGCGGTTAAGTCGAAGTCTGTAATGCTGTCGCCGCTTATGACCAGAAAAGTTCGATCGAGCAATTCAGCAATATTTTTGACGCAACCAGCCGTACCCAGCGGTTGGTCTTCCTCCACAGCGTAAGTCATTTGAACGCCCAACTCGGCCCCGTCAGTAAAATATTCCCGCATGACATCCGGAAGGTAGTGCAGCGTCGCAATAATTTCCGTAATCTGATGCCTTTTTAGCAAATTAATAATGTGTTCTGCGATCGGGCGATTGAGAATCGGCACCATCGGTTTGGGCAAATCGCACGTCAGGGGTCTGAGCCTCGTTCCCGATCCCCCAGCCATCAGCACTGCACGCATAAAATCCTCCTTGCTTAGAAAGCTCTCTACCGCTATTGTCCGCTAGAAAAAGTTTGCCTGCTGTAATTCGTGGGCCACCAGGTATCACTTTTTACTTAAATATCTTCGAGTAGTGACACGTCTGGGAAATCCCGTTCGGCCAAGCCGTCCCCCAACAGCAACCGATTTCAACCGAATTAGAACTTGCAGCATTGCACCAATCCCCCGGTCGAGCTCGGATTTGTAGGGAATGTTGGGTAATACCAGTTAAAAACAAGAATGCAACTGTAGGCCCGTGCTCGACGAAACCCTTCTCTCATCAGTCATTCCCAATTCTTCAATTCTTCAATTCTTCAATTCTTCAATCGTATAAGTCCTCAGAATCCTCGACTTTTGACAGAAGCCCCTTCTTGCTTGCTCGGTGAAAGCTATTTCCGGGGTGTTATTTTTAAGTTTGTGGCCAGCGGGGATTTTGCAGTCTCTTTCTGAAGGTGGAATTACTTCGGCTATCGGTGTCCCTTGGCGCTTGATAAATGATAGATTAAGAGTAGCGCTTTGACTAGCTGACCCAAAATCCTATCCATTGCTTAGGGGTTTTTTTAATGAGTACGTTAATTAGCTTGGCATTGCTGATCGCTTACGGTGGCGGTATTTGGAAATTTTGGAACGGTTTCGATCGCACTAACTTCGACAGAAGTTTTGCAAATCGCCTGAAGCTCTCCCTGCTCTGGCCCGCGTTAATTTTTAATAAGCCTTACCGCCAAAACTTTACAAAAGCTCTCAAAGCCTCTAAAAGGTAATTCCAGAATGTCTAAAAAGTCCGATCGCCCAGTAGCGGGCCAGGAGCAGACTTGGTTTGCTAAAGGAAAATCAGATAGCTGGCAAGTTTTACTGTCGCAAGTCGCTTCTCGGTTCGATCGCGAATACCGAGGAGAAGCTTTCGCTTTACCCGAAGAAGTCGAAGCAATGCCGATTTTCCTGGAATCAGTCGCAGGAACTCTCCAAGAAAAAACAGTTTCTCCCTTCTGGAAAATTGCCAAACCTCAAAAAAATCAGCGCTGTTTAGACATTGGCTGTGGAGTCAGCTTTCTCATCTACCCTTGGCGGGATTGGGAAGCCTATTTTTACGGTCAAGAAATCAGCAGCGCCGCGCGAGACGCCTTAAACGCTCGCGGCCCTCAGCTCAATTCTAAGCTGTTCAAAGGCGTAGAATGGGCCCCCGCTCACCAGTTAAATTACGAAGAGGCTCTGTTCGATTTATGCCTCGCTACAGGATTTAGCTGTTACTATCCCATAGACTATTGGAATATTGTCATGGGAGAAGTAAAGCGGGTACTAAAACCGGGCGGTCATTTTGTTTTTGATGTCCTCAACCCGAATGCTCCTCTAGCAGAAGATTGGGCAATTTTGGAAACTTATCGAGCCGGGGAAGTTTTTTTAGAGACAATAGAAGATTGGGAAAAAATGATTAAAGCTGCAGGCGCTAAGGTAGTAAAAAAGCAAAGCGGCGACTTATTTCAAATGTATAAAGTTCAATACAATTGAGAGGTTAAGGGAAATAGGTAATTAGCTTTGCAGTCAAAACTTCAATCGTCAAAAGTCCGGATCGGGCGGACGAAAAACAACTTCATTCTTAGTGGAGAAAGTAGGGTGCCTCAGCAAGTAGAAATTAGTTTTACAAGCAACAAATATTCAACCTGACGCACCCTACTAACTACTAACTTACAATAGTGAAGCAAGCAGATCCGACATTATATCACATCCGGTTGCATCGGAATGATTAAACCGCGAAGGCCCAAAGGACGCGAAGCAAGAGAAAGAAGAAGGTGCTGTTCTTCCTTCGCGCTATGAGCGTCTTCGCGGTTCATTTAATCTTACGACCTAAGAGAACTCGATATAATACCAGTCTGAATCAAACAAAATTGATATTACCCATTCGCATAAGCTGTCGCGCATTTAAATTGCACATTCAAGCCGGGCGGGACGCCCAACCCTACTCCCCACAAGAGTTGGATGGTTTTTTGACAGACAATTTAAATGCCGCAACAGCTTACCCGATTGCCAATTACCGATGCCCAATTAATTTTCGGTAGCTGCAGGAGATGGCGCTGCTTCCGGCGATGGTGACGGCGACACTTCGGCTGCAGGAGATGGCGCTGCTTCCGGCGACGGTGACGGCGACACTTCGGCAGCCGGAGATGGCGACACTTCGGCAGCCGGAGATGGTGCTGCTTCGGGCTGCGGAGACACTTCGGCCGCAGGAGATGGCGCAGCTTCGGGCGAGGGCGACACTTCCGGGGCCGGAGATGGCGCAACTTCGGGCTGCGGGGATTCTTGGGCGGGTTGCGGTTGAGGAGAAGGGGACTGTTCCGCGGCTGGTTTCGGTTCAGGCGAGGGCGACGTTTGGGTCGCGGGCTTTTGTGCGGGCGGCGACGGTTTGGCCCCTGGCTGCGGTTTGTTTGAGGGGGCCGGCGGCTTCTCAAACTGCGGTTTCACTTCAGCAGGCGCTGGGGAGGGGGGCTGGCCTGTTGGTCTGGGCGCTGTGGGGGCGGGTGCTGGCCGCTGCTGCCCTGGTGGGTTGGGCCTGGTTGGGGTGGCAGGAATGCCACTGCAAACTTTTTCGTCGTACTTAAACTCGACAGCCAGTTGATAAAGCTTGTGCGTGCTGGCTGCTGAAAATGTTAGAGAAGGGCTAATAATCGCAATTTTAGCGGTATTATCCAGAATACCGTAACCCGTCGGGACGATCGGCGGAGGCTCTGCCTAGAGCAAGCCTTGAGGGCTGACAACTGCTCCAAAAACTGCTGTTCCTTCAAGTTTTTGCGAGCAAGCTGCTGTGGGATAAGGGACGTTCACAGGAGTCGGGTTCGTCATTTCCAAGTCAGGATAAGCCTTTTTGAATTTCTCAAACAAAGAAACATAGGTATTTGCAGCCGCAAGCTGTGTCTCTCTGTCGCTGGGTAAGCTTGCACCCGGTTGGCCGGACTCTCCTAGCTGTCGCTGTGCCTCTTCAAATTGTTGTCTCTTGATTCTTTCTTCGGGAGTTTCTGCGATGAGATTCCTTTTATTCGGATCTTTTTGAGTCAATTTTGGTACTCCATCGGGTCCCACATTCCTGCCGGCAATTGGGAATTCCGGGGTAAAGACTGGAGCTCCGTCTGGAAATAGTGGGAGTCCGCCTCTACTGGCTATGATCTTTTTGAGTGTCTCTGCCTCATCTTCCGATTGGCTGCCGGGAAGCTGGGGCACTTCTGTCAGCGATGGCGGCGGTGGGATATTGCGATCGAAATTACCAGGTAAGGGTGGGAAAAGCAAACCGCTCGGAGGTACGGGTGGGATGATAGTGGGTGTTGTTGGCTGTGATGGGGTTCTGACTGTTGGGGATGATGGAGTTTTGGGAGGTGGCGGGGATGTTGGGGCTGTTAAGGGCGGGAGAGGGGAATAAGGCAGAGGGGAAAAGAATCCAGGAGGTGGCATTCCCGGCGGGAGGGCGGGCAAGTTGATGGCACCAGGTGCGGGGGGCAAGGGCGGCGCTAACTTTGGCGCGGGTCGAAGGGGAACTGGTGCGATCGAAAACGGCTTATTTGACGCGCGCGGTGGTATGGTTTGTGGCAGGCGGCCGGCTTCTGCGGGAGTTAGTTCTACTAAGCCGACGGAACCGGGGATATTTTTTGAGGAATGTCCACCATAAATTATGTTTGAGAGCGTCGGGGCGCTTACTCCGAGCACTCCGTGAAGGCTGACAGAAGCTAGGGCTGCCCACCAATAAGGCTGGCGCAGCGGTTCGGAAAGGGTGTTTGCTAGGGAGGAAGAGTCAGTAATTTAATTTTTAGATTTTTGATTTTAGATTTTAGATTGGGGGATTGGGAGATTGTTAGATTGGGGATTGGGGGAT
>JAICRN010000636.1 GCA_025937335.1 Microcoleus sp. TY_ISSM_2_bin.22 | reverse complement strand
GAAGCATTGGTAGTCTCTGTAGAGCGCGAAGAATTTACCAGCCCACTGATGAATCTTTGGGAACTGTTAATCTTAGAAATTCAGGAACCTCTCAAAGAACTACGTCAGGCTGTTGGCAGCGCGATTTCCGCCCAACTGCGGATTCAGTGGCTGTACAATCAAGCAGAATCTCAAGTCAATCAGTGGCAGCAGCGAGCTTTGCTAGCTCTTGAGAAAGAGGATGAAAATTCAGTTCGCCTCGCCTTGGTTCCCAAACAGATTCAATGCGATCGGGCGGCAGAACTAAAAATTGACTTACACGAGCAAACTGTGCGAGTAGAAACTCTCAACCGCAACTTGCTGGCTTTGGAAAGTAAGATTGCTCAAGCTAATTCCAAGAAAGAGATCCTCAAGATGCAGCTTCATTTTGCTAAAGTACAGGAGCAAATTGATTTCACTTTCAGCCAAGTCAATAGTATATTTTTTAGTCCTTAGTTGTCGGGTTCTCCGGTTATATATTGCGCGATCTCAAACTTGTCTGACGCAAAAATGTATTGCCCCACTTAAAATTGCCTCATCTAGCTTAGCTCCTTCCAGATTAGCACCGCATAAAAATGCCCCGCTCAAATTAGCACCGCTCAAATCAGCTTCTCTCAAATCTGCGCCCTCAAGGTTACTTTCACACAAAACAGCGTTTCTCAAGTTGGCTTTTCTCAGACTCGCTCCACGCAGTTTAGCCTCGCTTAGATTGGCTTTTTCGAGGTTTGTATTGTCCAAGCAAGCATCTATAAGGTTTGCTTCCATCAGGTTGGCGGCGTACAATGAGGATCTGCTCAAATCAACACCAATCATTTTGGTGTCGCTCAAGTTGGCGTTTTTCAGGTTTGCCTCAATCATGTCAGCTCCTGTTAATCTGGCGAAAGTTAGATCGGCTCGGCTCAGGTTAGCTCCATTGAGTTTGGTCATCACCAGGCAAGCATTCTTGAGCTTGGCAGCTATTAAGTTTGCCCCCCTTAAGTTGGCCAAGGAAAAATTGATTTCTTTGAGTTCGGAGCAGGCTAGATTAATATCAATTAGGAAAGCTTCTCGCAAAAAAGCCTCTTTCAAGTTGGTTTCATGAAAATTTCTTTCTCCGGCTGCATATCGCTTGAGAAGTTCATCAGCATTCATCTCGCCAGCCTCCTAAGTTTTACGGTAAATTTTATTACTGTCAGTAATAAAATTATATTACTGACAGTACACTGTAGCAGCCAAAGATTTTTAAAGTTTCTGTGTAATTTTTTAATTCTTCCAGTGCCGATCGAACAAATGCTTGGCAGGCGTTAGCCTCAACGTCCATAAAGAAAATATATTCTCCGAGCGATCGCTTAGTCGGTCTCGATTCAATCCGACTTAAATTAATACCGCGACTGGCAAATACTTGCAAAGGTTTTACCAGTGCTCCCGGCATATTGGCAGGTACGCTAAAAGCTAGTGAGGTATGGGTGCAATTAGACGCTGAAGCATCTAGGATCAATTTAGGGCCAGATTTTGTGATGGATTTAATGGATGAGATATCCGCTGCTTGTACGTTTGCGATTTCTCCAACACTCGTGCTGAGTACCCAAAATCGAGTGTAATTGTCGGGATAATCATTAATGGGGTGAGCTAACACTGGCAAATGGTAAAGTTCAGCAGCTCTCGGCGAAGAAATCGCCGCTACATTTCTATCTTCCAGATATTGCAATGCTTCCGCAGTTGAATTCGCCGGAATCAATTGAGCTGAGGGAATAAACTGCCCCAACCATAACTGACACTGAGCTAGCGCTTGGGGATGAGAGTAAACTTTTTTAATCTCGTTAAAATTTTTAGCGTTAGACACCAGCGCGTGGGAAATTGGCAAAACTAAGGCGTGTTGAATGCGGAGTCGATCGAGTCGCCACAGTGTATCTAAGGTGACAGTCACGCTGCCTTCGATCGAATTTTCGACGGGCACCACTGAATAGTCAACCTGCCCTACGGCAGATGCCTCTAGCGCTTGAGAAATGGTGGAATAAGGACACAGGGTGCATTCCAAGTTAGTTTCCAGGCTCAACCAATTGACATAAGCGAGAGCCGCTGTTTCTGCATTTGTACCAACAGGGCCCAGATGTGCGATCGAAATTTTCATTTAGAGGCAATTTTAGGTTACAAAAGTTTGCTTTACTCTCATCAGCTAGCAAGTATGATGAAAAATTAGCAATGTCCCGAAAGCTTTTATCCGTGATTTCTCGGATGACATTGCTGGGTGCGCGACAAGCGTGCGCGACTTATGTCACCTTAAAAAAGGTGATACTTTATTAAGATATGCTTAGGAATCCTCTATTTTGATATCTTCTCATGTATACCCGCTTTAATGCTTCCCAATCCGTTGAGCTCGCCGTACCAGAGGAACGGGTACCCATTCAACATTATCTGCGCCAGCCGAGGCGACTGGTGAACGCTCTGGTCGATCGAAGTCGCACAGAGCAGCTAAGCGATGACTGTTTCCGCCTGAAAATGCGGTCGTTACAATTTATGATGCTGAGCATTCAACCCACGGTAGACATGAGAGTGTGGGCGCAGCCGGACGGCACAATCAATTTGGAGTCCGTCGCCTGCGAAATTCGCGGCGTGGGTTATATCAACGATCGCTTCGCTCTCAATCTCAAAGGACAGCTTTGTGTGCAGCAAAGCAGCGGGGTAGCATACTTGAAGGGAAAAGCGGATTTGGAAGTGCAAGTAGAATTACCGCCGCCGTTTTGGCTGACGCCCAAACCAATTTTAGAAGCAACTGGCAACGGTTTACTCAAGAGCGTACTTCTAAGCGTAAAACAGCGGTTGATGCACCAGTTGCTCTTAGATTACCGCCGGTGGGCAAGCAGCGAAACAGAGATAATATCGAGCGATATCCCCCAAATCTTATCTGTAGAAGGGTGATGTCCTATCTATAGAAGCTGTTCATTAATTTATAGGCATATTTGGGCAAAAATCAGCGGAATTGTCCAGATAATTAGTTAGACCATCAAATTGCGCACCCTGAACTGTGTTTGATTTAGCTGGCAGGCATAGATAGCGGCCGGTCAGTCAAAATCGATTTGAGTGAGCCCTCCATATTCATCGTCTTCGATGATTCCCACACCCCGAGACCAAGCTGTTGACCTGTCTTTTGAAACTGCGTCCTTGTGGCCGGGGAGTTCACGCTGTGGTGCCCTCGTTTTTTTTCCAGATTCCACATTCGTCGCGCCCACCCGAATCCGGATTTTTGGCCCGGAATTGCCCAAGCGAATGGTCATCCCGTCGGCTACTGACATCTGAGCGATCGGTCTATCATCGACATAAGTGCCGTTAGCACCAAAATTAATAATTTTCCAGCCAGAAGCGTGATTCCACAGCTCTACGTGGTGGCGGGAAACAACAGCGCTGTAAATAATTACATCATT
>JAICRN010000613.1 GCA_025937335.1 Microcoleus sp. TY_ISSM_2_bin.22 | reverse complement strand
GTAAGGATTATTGCCATTATAATTAACTAAATCCGGGGTAATAGTTTCGCCAAAATAGAAAGGTGTTTTAGTTCCGGCGAGACAATCATATTCCCATTCCGCTTGTGAAGGTAAGAGATAAGTCTTGCCTGTTTTTTTAGAAAGCCGCTTGCAGAATTCCACAGCGTCATTCCAGCTTACTTTTTCGACAGGAAGTTTTGCACCTTTGAACTCAGAAGGGTTATTTCCCATCACCGCTTGGTATTGTTCTTGAGTGATCTCATATTTACCCATAAAAAAAGCAGGGAGATTCACGGTACGCTGCGGCCCTTCATAACTACTTCGTCCGGCTTCCGTATCGGGCGAACCCATCACGAAACTGCCGCCAGGAATTGCTACCATGTCTAGAGTAATACCATTCCCCATATTTTCTATAAAAGCCTGTGCTTTTCCTTGACGGCGGTTGGCGATTTGCCCCGTTGAGTTGACTGTCACTGTTTCAAAAGTAAAGCTTTTTAAAGCATTGGAAGATGGCTTAGGTTTTGGAGTTTCTGCTGCGGGTTTTGGCGATGGTTTTGGAGATGGTTTTGGCGATGAACTTTCTGCTACAGATTGTGGAGATGGTTTTGGCGATGAACTTTTGGCTGTAGTTTTTGGAGATGATTTTTGAGCTGATGATTTAGGAGATGGGGTCGCCTTGTTGGATGAAGGTGGAAGATTTGGTGAAGATGAAGAAGTTTTGTTGTTCAACAAACTTTGACCCAGCACAGCTAATGCAAATCCTCCCCCAGCAAAACCCGCTAATTGCAAGAAACCTCGCCTTGTTGTGTTAGTTCGTAACGGCAAAGAGTGCTGTGGAATGACAGGAATTGTGGGAATTGGTGTCGGTGCGGGAGATTGTCTTGACTGACGTTGAAAATCTATTAAAACTTCCTCGGCTGATTGATAGCGCTGCTGGATATCTTTTGCCAACAACTTAGATAAAATTAATTCCAATTTCTTGTCTATCGGACTCTTCAAATGTTGCTGCCAATTTGCAGTCCAGCTATAACCGTGTTCCGTCCACAAACCATAAGGATGTACCCCCGTCAATAGATGAAAAGCAGTCGCCCCCAAGCTAAACAAATCGCTGGCTGCATAAGCTTCACCCCCTTGCATTTGTTCAAGCGGTGCATAACCATGCGAACCAATTTGCGTTCCCTGTGGCGATATCACTGTTCCCGACAACTGTTTGGAAACTCCGAAATCAATCAGCATTAACAAACCGTCACTGCGACGGCGCATAATATTCTCAGGCTTGATATCTCGGTGAATAATTTTTTGTTCGTGAATAAACTTGAGAACAGGTAGAAGTTCTAGTAATAGTTGCTTAACTTGGCTTTCTTGCCAAATTCCCTGATTTTGGAAAATCGTCAACAAATTATCCCCATCCACAAACTGCTGTACGAGATACAAATATTTGTTGTCTTCAAAGTAGGCATCAAGGGAGGGAATTTGGGGATGTTGTCCTAGCTGTTGCAGTTGTCTAGCTTCTTGCTGAAATAATTCTACCGCTTTGTTAATCGCCCAAGTTCCCTGGACATTTGGTGCTAATTGTTTAACGACACAGGGTTGATTTAGTCTATCAATATCTTCTGCTAAATAAGTTCTGCCGAAGCCACCTTGACCGAGGAGTTTGATCGTGCGGAAACGATTTCGCAGGATGGGTACGATTTGAAGACCACAACTGATGCAATAGGTTTGCCCGTCCGGGTTTTGAGGATTGGGGCAGTCGGGATTGATGCAGCAAATCATTTATTTTAGGAATGATATTGTTTATCAAGGAAATTGGGTCTAAAACCCTGTCCTTCTAGGACGGCTTTAATTTCTTAAATCCCTTCCTAAAAGTCAGGAAATTTCTAGTATACTAGAGTAGTCAAGGTTCAACTCCTGCGCCATCGTGCATAAAAACAGTTAACGACACACTTTTAGGCGTAAACCGGGGGACAAAGAGTGGCGAAAACTCTATAAACAGCTAGGGGCTTAACACAGTTCCTTTAACCAGAGAAACAAACTATTTAGTCTTGTTAAGTAGGGTAGGGCATACCCGAACTCTAGGTAAATATCCTAGTACGCTTTTGGAGATAGACCCTCTGGGGTTGCTGTGAGTTGAACTCGTCAATTCGTATTTTGTACGGTTGAAAGGTTTAAGAAGTGCCGAAAGGACATAGCGCTTAAAGGTCAGTCGATGAATTAAGAATCCCCACGCCTTTAGGCTGGGGAGTGTCAAATTGTATAGGACTTACGCATGGGGCCTTCATAACCGGGTTTTTTTTACGAAAAGACCCGTTGCACCTCGCACACTCGGTAAAAAACCCGGTTATTAAGGCGGAGTGGGTCCTGTAGTCTAATTTGTAGGGTGCGGATATGTGAGATTTGCATCTTACTTGGAGATTGTTTCGGGCGACGCACCCTACAGCTTCAACCCGCGCACCATCAGGTTTTCGTTGGTGTAGACGCGGTTTCAACCGCCGATGCCAATTCTTAAAAAATTTTGTAACTCCCGCAAAATACTTCGATACAAATATCCCTTCCAGTCGAAAGTAGAAAAGGTGCGAAGAACCTCTCTCAACCAAACCTGCTTGATTTTGAAAAGGATAGGATAAAGTAGATAAAATTTGACTTTTATCTTCTGTCAATTGTCTTAATTCTGCGTTACCCACATTGTGTAGCTATAGTTGGCTGTGACTGAATTGAAGGATAAGTATGACAGGAGTGAACCGTGCCAATAAATTATGGTGGAAATTAACGCTTCAGCTCAATATCAAACTCAAGCCGAGAACTATAAAAGTGAACGTCAAATTCTAAGAAAAAATTTGTCTGTCCCAGAATCAATGATACACTCTCACTTTTTGCCCAAGCAAATACTAATCTTACCGGAGCAAACTCCCCTATTTCAGCCATGAAAAATACTGGCATCGCTGGTTGATTACCAACGTTACCAGCCAGTCGAATAATGGCTTTGCTGTCATCCCACACTAAGTCAAGCTGAATTCCTATTTGGTAAGGCAATACACTCACGGTTGCACCGCTGTCTACTAACCCCACAACTTCGACTCCCTGGTTATTGTGGCGCAGAATCTAGGGAATGCGCGGTAAGCTGTCAAACTCATCTTGAGAGGGGTGATTGGTAGAGTATTGAAATCGCATAATACTCACTTTTCGTTGCTGTTAGCCAGATTCATTGCCTGCATCAAAGCTGCACCAGCGCCAAAAGTATCGTAGGGAGTTGGTAAGTAGTAAGTCTTGTAAGGTTCCAAAGGAAAAATATTCTGACTGATATCTTCTTCCGCCATAAGAATACGGATTAACTCTCGTTTATCGATCGCAGATAGTTTTCTAATGGTAGGGAGTAATTCTGTTAGTGTCATCGGTTGTTTTCCTACGATGCGTCTATCTTGATAATAGCAGGTCAACAGTGTTTGTAGAGTGTGTCGCTGTGGGATATTCGATGGAATTTACAGGTTTGAGATGGCGACGCATCTGACTGACTCTCGCGGTGCGTCGCTGTGAAATTGTCGATTTGATTTGTAGATTGTTGCGGGCGACGCACCCTACTACCTCCCGATTTTCCCAAAAAAATTTTAAAGTGCGCTGACGCG
>JAICRN010000599.1 GCA_025937335.1 Microcoleus sp. TY_ISSM_2_bin.22 | reverse complement strand
CTACCGCACCACCAATTCCCTCACCAAATTGGCCAGACGTTCTGTACTGTCTCTCACTGCTAATTGAGCAGCAGCTTTAGACATTTTTTCCAAATATTCGGAATCTCTTAACAAATACAATACTTTGCTTTGCAACACATCTGCTGTCAGTTCGCTTTGACGGAATACCACGGCGGCCCCGGCTTTAGCAAATACCTCCGCATTAAATCTTTGGTGGTCGTCAGCGGCGTGAGGAAAGGGAATTAAAATAGAAGGTACTCCCGTCACTGCTAATTCTGTTAGAGCACTCGCGCCCGATCGACTAATGGCTAAATTTGCTCGCTGCAACAAACTCGCCACATTGTCGTAAAATGGCATCGACAAATATTGTTCGTGTTTTAAACTCTCGGCATCCGGGTCATTATTTCCTGTCAGGTGAACCACCCAAGCACCGGCATCAAACCAAGCAGGAGCACACTCGCGCACTAACTTATTGACTGCGACAGCACCTTGAGAGCCGCCCATGACTAAAATTACAGGTACGCTGTCAGGAATTGGCAAATTTAGAGGTTGGCGAGTCAGGAATTGCGATCGCACGGGCGTACCAGCAACCACTGTTTTGGCGCGGGGTAAATGCTGGGCCGCAGCTTCAAATCCGATCGCCACAGCAGTGCACAAAGGACTAAACCAGCGCGTCACCTTCCCGGGAATTGCATTAGATTCATGGAGAATCACCGGCAAACCCAAAGAACGGGCCGCCAGAATTGCCGGTGCTGCGATGTAACCGCCAGTAGTAAAAACTCCCTGAAAATTTCCCGTTTTGAGCAACTTCCGCACCTGAACGA
Source organism: Microcoleus sp. TY_ISSM_2_bin.22 (assembly GCA_025937335.1). Classification (GTDB taxonomy): domain Bacteria; phylum Cyanobacteriota; class Cyanobacteriia; order Cyanobacteriales; family Microcoleaceae; genus Microcoleus. Next base: position 2,961 of record JAICRN010000599.1, on the reverse strand, counting down.
TAGAACCGGCGAGTCCGCCCAAAATTCGCAGTGTACCGAGCCCAAATCGCTGCTGAAAGCCTTCAACGGCGATCGTGTGGAGGGGGTAAAGGGATGAAACTAACTGAGTTTCCATGCGGTCTGGGACTCCCAGCCATTCGATCTGACAGTCGTTCAACTGACTAGCGGTGGCGATCGCGGGAAATAAATGTCCACCAGTGCCGCTAGCTGCAACCAACAACCGGAGGGGGGCTTTTGTCAAGGTATTTGTTTCTTTTAGAACTTCCACAGGTCGAGCGATTTTATATTTGAGGTTTTAGATTATTATGCTTATTATTCCGGCAGTTTCAGCCAATTTTCAATCAGCAATCTAAAATTAGATTGTGCCGTGTCCGTCCTTCCGTTGTCAGTTTTCGTTGCAGGCGAACCGTTGCCCGCGCCACGAATCCTGACAAATAACCAAATTATCATCTAATGCGTAATTTTTTGAATTTAGCACCCAGTGTATCTCAGTATTTTTCCACCCGTCGGGACGAAAAAGCCGATCCGGCGATCGTTTTTGGCTTTAACTGCCGGCAGTCGATCGCTCAAATCTTGTTATGTTTAACAGTGGTAAGTGCTGGCGTGCTGCATCAAGGTGCGGCTAGAGCGATCGGTGCGATCGCGGCGAGTCCCCGAACGATCGCCCAAACCCCTGCAAATGCGCCTGCCCCACTCACAAAACTGCTAACAGAAATTGACGCAGCGGCCAACCGGCGCGATGTCAAAGCAGTCATGGCATTTTACAGCCAGAATTTCACTCATTCTGACGGCTTAAACAGCCAAAGCATGGAAAAAGCCCTCACCCAACTCTGGGATCGATATCCGAGTTTAAATTACCGCACCCAGATCCAATCTTGGAAAACCGAAGGTAGCGCGATTCTTGCAGAAACCGTAACTACAATTGCCGGCACTCAAAAAAAGGATGGCAGAGAATTAACTCTCAAAGCTACCATCCGTTCTCAGCAGCGCTTTGAAGGTGAAAAAATAGTTAAGCAAGAGATTTTAGCAGAACAAACTCAGCTTAGTTCTGGCCAAAATCCTCCCACAATTCAAGTGAATGTGCCGGAGCAAGTTAAGGTGGGCGAAGAGTACCATTTTGATGCCATTGTGCGAGAGCCGATCGGCGATGATATTTTAATAGGGACTGTTTTGGAGGAACCCATTACCGAAAAAACCTTTTTTAATCCCTCAGAAGTCGAGCTGGAGTTGCTAAATTCCGGGGGAATTTTTAAAGTAGGTAAAGCTCCGGCTACGCCCGAAAATCGGTGGGTTTCAGCCGTTTTGATGCGACAAGGCGGAATTGCAACAGTTAGTGTGCGATTGCGGGTTGTCAAGTAATAAAATAGGTGTTATGGGTTATACCATTTTCGATTTTCGATTTTCGATTTTCGATTGGCAATGACTTATGAATTAAGGGTTAGCATCGCGGGCATACAGTTGGAATTATTGGGAAAAATGGTATTATTTGGGTAATTTCAGTAGTGGCGGGTTTAATAAAATATTTAAGACAAATGACAGAAGCCCGTAAACTCGCCACTACCAGAATTACGGTTAATTGACCGAACTTGATTTGATACCAACTCAAAACTAACTTCTTCCCTCGAACCTCGGACTCAAACATCCGTTAAATCCTCAGAAAGCGAATCCGTTGCCGAACTTCTTTCTTCTTAAAATTATCGCAGTTACCAAAAGTAATAGAACTGTATGAAATATCCAAACCCTTATCTCATTAGTCATTCGCAATTCTCAAATCGAAAATCTCAAATTTAAAATGGTATGGTTTCTATCCAAAATCAAATTGTTTTCATTACAGGTGCTAGTAGCGGTATCGGATCGGCCTGTGCCAAGATATTCGCTAAAGGTGGAGCCAAACTAATTTTAGCAGCCCGCCGCGTTGAAAAACTCGATCGACTGGGAAACGAACTTGTAGAAACAAAATCGATCGCGTCGGCGAACGAGATTTATTTGCTAGAATTGGACGTGCGCGATCGCCCGCAAGTCGAATCGGCGATAGCTGCACTCCCCGATTCCTGGAAAAGCATTGATATTCTAATTAACAATGCGGGATTGAGCCGCGGTTTAGACAAACTGCACGAAGGCAACTTTCAAGATTGGGAAGAAATGATTGATACCAATGTTAAAGGCTTGCTGTACATGACTCGCTCGATCGTGCCGGGAATGGTCAGCCGAGGCCGCGGCCACGTAGTGAATATCGGCTCAATAGCCGGCCGCCAAACTTATCCGAAAGGCAATGTTTATTGCGCTTCCAAAGCAGCAGTGAGAGCTATTTCCGAAGGGTTGAAACAAGACCTTTTGGGAACACCAGTGCGGGTGACGGAAATAGAGCCTGGTTTGGTGGAAACAGAATTTAGCAATGTCCGGTTTCACGGCGATGCAGAAAAAGCAAAAAATGTCTATCAAGGATTGACACCTCTAACTGCTGACGATGTAGCCGATGTCGTGTATTTTTGCGCGACGCGATCGCCCCACGTCAATATTAGCGAAGTCTTGCTAGTTCCGACAGACCAAGCTAGTGCAACTCTGGTTCACCGAAAAGAGTTGTGAGTTTTTAGCGGTAAGTGTCCGGATTGCGCTCGAATTCTCAGCAAGCTTAATTGGTAGATGCACCCTGATTAATCAACTCCCGACCTATTTTGGTTTGGGGTTTTTTTTGGCGTTCGCCCGCCCTCGCCACACATTATCCAAATTTCTGTCAAAGAGTCCTGAAAGAGGTGTTTTGAGGCGGGAGATTAAATTGGTAGATGCACCCTGATTAATTAACTCCCGACCAATTTAGGTCGGGTTTTTTTTGGCGTTCGCCCACCCTAGCCACACATTCTCCAAAATTCTGTCAAAGAATCCTGAAAGAGGTGTTTTGAGGCGGGAGATTAGATTAGTAGATGCACCCTGATTAATTAACTCCCGACCAATTTTGGTTTG
>JAICRN010000166.1 GCA_025937335.1 Microcoleus sp. TY_ISSM_2_bin.22 | reverse complement strand
TCTCCTGAAGAGTTGGAGTTAGCAATTCAGGGAATTGTCCAAAGCGAGTTGCAGGGAATTGTAAATTTAGGAGGCATTTTGGGTGTTTTTGTCGGCTGTTTGCAGACAGTTGTGATTTGGATTCAGCGGTGATTTATTTCGGCAGTTGTGAGATATTTGTTGTAGTCTAATATTCACTCGATTTGCGCACACAGTACCAAAACGCGGTTTTGCGGCCGTATTTGCCACCTCAGCCAGAGGGTTTTTGGTAGAAACTGGGTTTTTGTAGCCCCATCCTAATTTACCTATTTCCTAAATCTATGCCAGCCCCCAATTCGGACGATCGCACGTACATCCCAAAAAACCCGCGCAACCTCAGCCGCCAACAATACGAGCGTTTAACCGCAGAAATGGCCACTCCCTACCGGCCTCTGCGACAGTTTGTTTACGTAGCTTGTGGCGCTTCGGGCTTTATCGGCGGCTTGGTTTTCCTCGCTAAAATTGCCTCTGGCAGAGAAATTGGTTCTGCTTTGCCCAATTTTGCCCTCCAAGTCGGAGTTGTGGCCCTGATGGTGTTCCTGTTTCGCTGGGAGCAGCGCACCGAGGGCAGATCCCCGAAGTCGAAGTAACAAAAGTTTACAAATCGAGACAAAAATCTATATGAGGCAAGGAAAAGTTAGAAATATAAAGAAATTATTATGAAATCCTGGTTTGTCAGCGATCCCTGTAATGATAAGGATGTGGCTTCAATTGGGGTCAGCAAATTTAAAGGCCCTAATCATAAACCGCTTGTAATTCGTTCAATAGGGGTCAGCTTTCATAAAGACCCTAAATATATAAAATCAATTTAAGCCCAGCGCCAGCCTTCACTGATAGAAGAGCTGGCGTTCGGCATTTGGCGAGGATCGGGAGATTCGGAGATAGAATCAGTAGGGTGCGCTTAGCAAGCACAGAGAAGCCAGTACCAGCGCCGTGAACCGAGTTTTTTGCCTAGCATCCGGTATAGGTAATACCTGTTCCCAAAAATCATGCAACTCTAGGCCGATGCTGGAAACCACGATCGCCATCAGTCATTCGCACATCTAAAATCTAAAATCTAAAATCTAAAATGGTATGAGTGCTGGGGCGATCGAATAATTTGGCATTTCCCGAAGACCTGAGCCCGTGCAGTAACTAATGAGATGTGTCAAAGTCGAAGTAGAAAAAGATGTTGGGAGGTTTAATTATGGATCGATCGTTTTTCCAAGGGCGGTGGACGTTATTTTTAGCAGCGGGGGCGGGAATTGTATTTTACAGTAATGCTGCGGCTGCTGCCGAAAAGGTAGTGCTCAAATACAGTGCGATACGGATGACTTTACCCGTCAGCGAATTAGAAATTTTTGCAGAAACTGGGCAAATGTCGCCCGCGTTAGAAATGTTGCTGGGAAAGGCAAAAAAAGAGCCGGAAGCTGTTCGCAGCAGTCTGACGAGACCGGTAAAAGTCAGTCAAAGGTTGTTGGATCAAACGCTCAACAGCAAGGTTGGGGAAATAATTCTCGATGAAGTGGGTCAGGTAATTCGCACTCCTTCTGGGAATGCAAATCGAGAAGCTTTGCGCGAGGCCTTGGTGCTGTCTGCAACTAATGATAACGAGATTACTATGCTGGAAGCGATGAAGAATTATCCGACTCCAGAAGTTTATGTTGAGGGCGATCGCTTAGTTGAAGCTTACGGAAAACTTGTAGCTTTGTCAGAACAATTGGGCGGCGTTTCAGAACGGCTGCAAGATCTTTTGAACAAGATTCGTCTGCCTAGATTGTAGTGAATTTTGTCCGGCGGGGTTGATTGCTTCGACATAGCACAAAATGTTATTTGACCTGCATAAATTACAGTCAAGTCACATTTTATTTGTGCAAAATTTGTCAGATATTAGCTTGGCTGTAAAAGAAGTTTCGCGATAAATGTTCGAGGGTTCACAAAAAGTTTCAATAAAATATCTATATTTTTACTAAGAAAACTATTTCAGACAAAAATGCAGGCCGTAGCTTCTGTATCCCCCATAAACTGAAATATGATTTGGTGGACATTGCAGATTATGTATTTTAAAATAGAGAAACGCTGTCAGAGTCAGGCGGTTGCGGAAAAACGGCCGATCGTGAGTAATCTTGTGCTATAACAGACGGCATGACGCAACCTATTCGCCAAAACTATTGACTAAAAAAAAGTTGAAAAAAAAAGGTGAGAGACTGCATTAATTATCAGCACCTCGAATTCAACAAATAAAACCGTACCTGTCAGGGTAGTACACTTTCACTCTATCAACCCTATTTACTGGGTAACACTAGCAACATGAACAACAATCCTATTCGTTCAAAAGACCGTTTCTTGGTTTTCGGTGCTCCGGCAATCGAAGATTCTGAAATTCAAGAAGTGGTATCAACCATGAAAACAGGTTGGTTGGGTACAGGCCCGAAAGTCATGAATTTTGAAAATGACTTCAAAGCTTACAAGGGTTCCCAGTACGCGATTGCAGTCAATTCCTGTACGGCGGCACTGCACTTAAGCATCCTCGCTGCTTCTTTAAAACCGGGGGATGAAGTCATTACTACTCCGATGACTTTTTGCGCTACAGTTAACGCGATCGTTCACGCAGGCGCAACACCGGTACTGGCAGATGTAGATCCGGTGACAATGAATATTGACCCGGCTCAAGTCGAAGCTAAAATCACTCCAAAAACTAAAGCAATTTTGCCAGTTCACTTCGCCGGTCGTCCCTGCGATATGGATGCGCTTTGCGAGATTGCTCGCCGTCACAACTTGAAGTTAATTGAAGACTGCGCTCATGCGATAGAAACAGAGTACAAGGGACGTAAAGCAGGCACATTTGGCGACTTCGGATGCTTCAGCTTTTATGTTACCAAAAACATTACGACTGGCGAAGGAGGAATGATTTTGGCGGCGAGTAAAGAAGACGCAGACAGGCTCAAAATTTTAGCGCTGCACGGTATGAGCAAAGATGCTTGGAAGCGCTTCGGAGACTCGGGTTACAAACATTACCAAGTGGTGGAAGTCGGTTTTAAATACAATATGATGGATCTGCAAGCTGCGATCGGCATTCATCAAATGAAACGAGTTGCTCCTTATTGGAAGCGGCGGGAGCAGATTTGGCAGCGCTACAACGAAGCATTTGCGGATCTGCCGATTACTTTGCCCGCGAACCCCGAACCGGATACAATTCATGCTTATCACCTGTACACCATTCTGGTAGATGAAGCCAAAGCAGGAATCAGCCGCGACGAGTTTCTCAACGCTATCAATGCAGAAAATATCGGTGTCGGCGTACATTACATGAGTATGCCGGAACATCCTATCTATCAACAAATGTTTGGATGGCAGCCGCAAGACTATCCGAATGCTAGCTACATCGGACTGCATACAATTAGCTTGCCAATTTCGGCAAAATTAACAGATGCAGATGTGGAAGATGTAATTGCTGCTGTTAAAAAATGTTTGGCGATCGGCAAAGATCGGACTCAATTAGAAGTGACAGCCGGCAAAGTCGCCTAGACTATTAGCCACAAAACAATGTGAAACCTCTCCGGCTAGTCAGCATTTATTGAATGACGGCTCACATTCAATCCCCTAAAATTTTACACCCTTTCAACGTAGTGGGATTGGAGTTTTTGGTTGATACAAATATAGTTTGAGGTATACCCCAAACTATATTTGTAGCTATTAAAAGTTCTAATACCCAAAAATTGGCAGGGCGTGGGTTCCGCCAGCTAAAAATCTTTAATCGGGAACAAACAACCGATTGTTTAGCATATTTCAATTTGTAGAGTTGCTAAGGAAAAAAATCAATAATGAATAAACAGATTGGCTACTTTATCCCTGAATTTCCCGGACAAACTCATACTTGGATATGGCGAGAATATCAAGCACTGCTCGATCTTGGTATGAAACCTTACATGATATCAACCCGCCGTCCGCCCACTAAAGTTGTACATACTTGGGCTGAGAAAGCGCAAAGTATGACTGATTATTTAGTACCCTTTGAGCTCAAAGATTATGTGAATGTTCCCATAGAACTCATCAAAGCTGGCCCCATTGCTTGGTGGCGCTGCCTCAGTGTAATTGCTAATACTAAAAATATATCCTTTTCTCAAAGGCTTTACTATTTGATATGGGTTATTATGGGGGCCAAGCTAGCTTGGCTTGCCAGAACCCAGGGCTGGTCTCACGTCCACGTTCATTCCTGTAGCAATGCTGCTAATATAGCCCTATTTGCCTCCATACTTTCGGACATCACTTATAGTCTGGCTCTTCTGGGTCAGTTAGAAGATTTTGGGCCCAATCAAGAACAAAAATGGAAATATTCTGCTTTTGCTTCTGTAATGTCTGAACAACTCCTCAACTCTGTCAAAGATGAGCTGGCAGGCTTCTTGCCAAAGGATGTGAAGGTGTCACCAGTCGGTGTAAATCTGGATGAAGTTAAGCGTGAAACTCCCTACAGTCCTTGGCAGGAAGGCAGTCAATGCCGAATTTACACTTGCGGCCGTCTGAATGTAGCGAAAGGACAAAAGTACCTGATTGAGTCAGTGAAATTGCTTCGAGAACGAGGGTTTGACGTGCGCTTGCAGATTGCTGGTGAGGATGAAGATGGTGGTAATGGCTACCGCAAAGAACTGGAGAAATTCATTGAAGAGCAATCAATGTCTGATTATGTTGAGCTGCTTGGTTCTGTCTCAGAAAAACGAAATCGCCAAGGTTATAAAGAGGCTCATATTTTCGCTTTACCCAGCTTAAAAGAGGGAATTTCTGTAGCTGTTATGGAAGCAATGGCTATGGAGACTCCTGTGGTAGTGACGCAGGTGGGTGGAATGGCGGAACTGATAGATAACGGTGTTGACGGTATGCTAATCCCGCCGGAAAATCCCGAAATAATGGCAGATGTTATAGCAAAATTGCTACATGACAAAGAGTTAACATTGAGCCTGACTCAAAAATCACGACAGAAGATTGCTGCTAAATTCCACCATCGGCGTAGTGCTCAGATATTACTTGAATCGTTGCAGGAACTCAACTAATTTTTTGAATATTTAGTTGTCGTGTGTCGTGTGTTTTTTGAGTAGAAACCTATCATTGTGGGTAAGTATTACTCGATGAACAGATGCAGATGTGGAAGATGTGATTGCTGCTGTTAAAAAGTGTTTGGCGATCGGCAAAACTAAGAATCCTGTTTTGGCAACAGCAGACTAAAGTCCTGAAATAGGTTGTCATTAAAAAATCCTAGCTGTTTTTCAACAAAAGCAGCTAGGATTTTTTTTAGTCCACAACGCCCTTTGCAAGGTAATGATACCAAATCCGGGTTTAATACCCGGTCAATGGAGTGGAAATTTTAGATTTTAGATTTTAATAAGTGATAACTGGCGGCGTGAAAACCCTGCGGGAAACTCAGACATGACTTACGCATCGGCCCCAGAAATCTGGTTTTTGACGCCCGTGTGCGGTCTACAGCTCGTCTTTTCGTAAAAAAACTCGGTTTCTAAGCAATCGTGCCTCCAGGACTATCAGACATGGCTAATATTTGACCGAATTGTGTGAAAAAAAGATAGGTCAGCGCCAAATTTACACGCTTACCTATACAAAAAAATATTACCTAATTTCTCTCAGACTTACTTCCTCTCTACAACTAACTCGCTCTCTGTTTTTAGTCATAGAAATTGTGTTCAACGGGGTCGAGCGAGCAGCAACCAGGCGAACGGCATGATTCCTAGCTATATTTGTCACCGGTCCAAGCGCTGACATTGAATTTTTAGGGGGCAGCAAGCACCTTACTGCGCACATTTAATTGGTAGCGTGCTTGCTGCGCCGTAGGCTGATAGAATTGCGCGCTTACATTTAATTGGTAGGATGCTTGCTAAGCACACTTTAAAGATTACCTTTAACCCCGATCGCATTTACAATCGTCCACGCATCTACCAACAGCAGAAGCAGCGTACATAAAAGTAAAATAAGATACATCCAAGGCTGCGATAAAGGGCGGACATCTCTAGTATCAATACCTGTTTTTGCTTCCACCAAACCGACTAATTTAGCAAATCCAGCCACTCGCATCGGCAACAGATAACCTTCACCCGAATGACTCAAAAAATAGTAAACTAAGCCTCCTTGACCGGTCGATCGAGGTTTGAGAGATTTTACCTCAGTCCAAGGTAGCGACCAACCCTTGCGAAACAAACGCGGAAACCAGTTGGGATATGTGACTTCAATCCCTTCTTCGCTGACAATTACTCTTTCACCGAGCACGCCGTAGAGGCCCAAAGCGCCGACAACAATTCCCGCCCAGATTGCGGCGGGTGGAACCGGCGCTTTGGTTACTTCCGACAAAAACGGTAACGGAATTGTCAGGGCCGTGTACAAGCTCAACAGCGTGATTCTAATTAGGGGAGAAAGCTGGAATACCGCCGGCTCAAATACTGGGGCAGAAGATGGGGAAGAAGCGATCGGTTGTGCTGACATAGCTGAAATTCGAGAAGCTGTTTAATGATATTTTTGCACAGTTGTCGAACCCGCCAACAAAACTCAGCGAAATATGAAAAACCGGACAATCTTTGCAGTCGGGAGTTTTGATCTAAAATTCATTTCACAAACTTTGATTCTTAAGTGTTGAGTTTTTAACGCTTTGCTGAAGTAGGAATTTTGAGTGCGGAGTTATCAATTAACTGACAATTTATAACTCAAAACTCACAACTCCGATTAATCGACGGCTGTGAGGGCCGATACAGTCAAAGGTTCTGAGGTTTCTCGGGATTTGGGGCGGCCGGCAGTTGCTGTTCGATGGCCCTGAACTTCCCCTAGGGATCTGCTAGGATTGAGGTTTGAATAAGGGCCTTCGTTAATCTGCAAGCGATCGCAAGGGATTTTATCCGACAAAATTGCACTGGCCATCATCCCGGTGTGAATTTCCAATGCAGAGGTCCGTATCGCTTCAAACACTAAGCGCTGTCCGGGAAACACCACTCGTTCAAAGTACCAGTTAGGAATGTTGGTAATGCGAGCAATTTGAATTTGACTGGTGGCGTTGACGTAGCAGCACAGAATCTTGCTGTCGCTGTCTAAGGGTACGGGGTCAAGAATTTGAGCCATAAATGCTGAGGGAGCCTTGCCTAAAAGTTTTAGTTATCTTATCAGGCTAACACTAGGCGATCCCACCTACTGTAAAGCCGACTACCAACTCCCTAATACACATTAGAGACCGATCGTACCTAAATTTAAATTTAATCGGGTAAATATCGGCTTTTTGACTACCCGCTGGGATTTTCAGTCAAAATACGCTGTATTTACTTAAAAATTAGCTTTTTCCTACTGCTGTTGCCGAGCGACGCCCACAAGCTGCGCCTTGAGCCATATAGAAAAATTTAAGAATATTTAATGTCAAATTGCGAAAATTAGACGTATTGTAAAGTTATATTAAAAGAATATTAACATAGCGGAAAAAGTTCCACTTTAGGATATGGCAATCATGGAAAACCGAGAAAACCGAGTTCTGTACGTTCGCCTCCCTTGCAATCCTATTTTCCCGATCGGAGTTGTGTATCTTTCGGATCACGTACACAAGCTGTTTCCCGATGTCGAACAGCGCATTTTCGATTTAGGTGCGGTGCCCCCCCTCGATTTCGCTAAAGCTTTAGATGCCAGCATAGACGAGTTTAAGCCGACTCTGCTGGTTTTCTCTTGGCGGGACATTCAAATTTACGCGCCCGTGGGCGGCCGGGGCGGCAACCCCCTGCAAAATGCCTTCGAGTTTTACTACGCCAAAAATCTGCTGATCAAGTTCCGGGGAGCACTCGGAGGACTGCGTTTAGCCGCGTCTTACTACACCGAACTCTGGCGCAATTTGGGACTGATTAAGCGCGGATTGAAGCGGGCCCGGAAATACCGCCCCGAAGCTCGTGCAGTGGTCGGTGGCGGTGCTGTGAGCGTGTTTTACGAGCAGTTGGGCCGCAGTTTGCCGGCCGGAACTGTGGTTTCGGTGGGGGAAGGCGAAGCTTTGCTAGAAAAGTTGATTAAAGGCGAAGATTTAGCCGAGGAAAGGTGTTATGTGGTGGGCGAAACTGTGCCGCGCGCGAAGCTAATTCACGAAAAACCAGCCAACATCGAGAAAACTGCTTGCGACTATAACTACATCGAAACCATTTGGCCGGAATTTTCCTATTATCTACAGGATATGGACTTTTACGTGGGAGTCCAAACCAAGCGCGGCTGTCCCCACAATTGCTGTTACTGCATTTATACGGTGATTGAAGGGAAACAAGTGCGGATCAATCCGGCGGATGAGGTGGTGGCGGAGATGCGGCAATTGTACGATCGAGGTATCCGCAATTTCTGGTTTACCGACGCTCAATTTATCCCGGCACGCAAATTCATCGACGATGCAGTTGAATTATTGCAAAAAATCATCGCCGCCGGCATGGACGACATACACTGGGCCGCTTACATCCGTGCGGACAATCTCACACCCGAGTTGTGCGATTTGATGGTAAAAACGGGGATGAATTACTTTGAAATCGGCATCACCAGCGGTTCCCAAGAACTGGTTCGGAAAATGCGGATGGGCTACAACTTGCGAGTAGTTTTGGAAAATTGCCGCGATTTAAAAGCAGCAGGTTACAACGATGTGGTTTCCGTGAATTACTCGTTTAACGTCATTGACGAAACCTTTGAAACCATCAGGCAAACTATTGCTTATCACCGAGAATTAGAGCGGATTTTTGGAGCCGATAAAGTAGAACCAGCGATTTTCTTTATCGGGTTGCAACCGCACACAATTTTGGAAGAATACGCCTTTAAGAAGGATATTCTGCAACCTGGTTACGATCCGATGAGTTTGATGCCTTGGACAGCGCGCAAGTTGCTGTGGAATCCCGAGCCTTTGGGTTCGTTTTTCGGGCAAATTTGTTTAGAAGCTTGGCAGCGTAATTCCAATGATTTCGGCCGCGAAGTGATGGCTATTTTGGAGGAAAGACTCGGCTGTGCGGATTTGGAAGAGGCATTAACCGCGCCTGTGGAAACCAAAGATAAACAGTTGGCAGCCGTTAATTAATTACCAGGTTCGCAGTCAGGAATTATGTCTTTAAAAAGAGGGAAGGGGAAAGAAAATGTATCTTTCCTTTCCCTTCTTATTGTTCAATAAATAGGTAAGCGCAAATCAACAATTACGGGTGTAACAGACTCAGTTCGCGCTCGGGCGTCGAGAAACCCGGTTTCTACGGAAATAACAATATGAAGAAACCCGGTTTCTCAGATCGGCGTTTACAAGTCATAAGAGCGTAAAACTGTCATAAATGCAAGCGCTTGCTTCCCTTCGATCGCATTGAGATACTTATGTATTTTCACTGGTGTAGGGGGTTCCACGCGCACCTTACTTAAACCTAGGGTGTACC
>JAICRN010000459.1 GCA_025937335.1 Microcoleus sp. TY_ISSM_2_bin.22 | reverse complement strand
TAGATTTTAGATTTCGGATTGCGAAATAGCGAAATTGTCGGTATTTCCGATTTGTTTGAACTTGTACCGACTCATTCAAATCTCAATTCTTAAATCTTAACTCTCAAATCTTAACTCTTAAATCTCTATTTGCAAGGTATCTCCATAACTTTCACTGTAATAAACTTGAGTCACGTCAAAACGCCCGCCGTATTGTTTCAAAGGTTCTGCTGCATAACCAAGCGGCAGCAAACAGCAAACATCTACTTCTTCGGGAACTTGAAAGGCTTCTTTCACCTTAGCGCTGACAAAACCTTCCATCGGACAACTGTCTACTCCAAAGCTTTTAGCTGCAATCATTAAGTGGGCTACTGCGAGCATTGTATGCCTGTTTGTCCAAGTTTCTAGGGACTCGAAGCAGGGACGGTTCTCGAACAATTGCGGGATTGCTTGTCGCATATAATTGGCTAAATTGTCATTCATTGCGCCTGCGGCTTTGCCCAACTCGATGACGGCTTCGGTGTTTTCGGGTTCACCGGCGCGCCGGTCGCCACAGCAAATTAATACTGTTGGGGCTTCTACCACTTGGCGCTGGTCGAAAGCGCAAGCTTTTAATTTTTGTTTGCTGGCTGGGTCTTGAAGTACGATAAACCGCCAAGGCTGCAAGTTGTAACCGGAGGGCGATCGCACTCCCAATCGCAAAATCTCTGCCAATATTGCTGGGGGAATCGGATCGGGTTTGAAGCTGCGCGCGGCCCGCCGGCTTTCGATCGCGGTTTTAACATTAATAGAAGGTTGGATTTCAATTGTCATAAATGATTGGTAATTGGTAATTGGTAATCGGTATTTGGGAATTGGGTATCCGGTATTGGGTAATGGAAGTTGAAAGTTAAGAGTTCAGTCCTAGACGCATAACCTAATTCTGTAGGGTGCAACCTACCTAAGCACCTTACGCCCATTAGGAATTGAGAATTATACCAGTTCCCAAAAGGATGCAACTTTAAAGAATATCCCAACCATTATGCAGTAAGTCATTCCCAATTTTTTAATCGACAATCGAAAATCGACAATCGAAAATCGTATCACCCCAAGCCCAACTCGCGCTTGAGCAAATTAATCGACTTAGAGCCGATGTAATTTTCGCAGCATACCAGTTGAGGGGGACGAATAATATCTTCTCTGACCGCGTTAATGGCAGCTTTGACTGTAGCAAAACTCGGTTGGTCGCAGAGAATTGTTCTGGCCGATCGCACGATCGAGTTAATCTTGTACTCGTCTGACACCAAGGCCGTCATTACCAGCAAATCCTCTCCCCGGATACTGTGGATGATGACTTCGGTCGATCGCAACATTCCCGGACTCAGGCTGACAAGACCCAAATAACTGTCTTTCGGCAAACTCCCCACTAACTGGATTTCCTGGCTGTAGTCGTAGATATCCACGGGAATGACTCGCACCGAACGCGGTGCCGAAATCGATTCTGCTTCTCCGATAAAATATCGGCTGGTGATCACAGTTCCCGAAGAGATTTGATCCAAAAAAGTACCTAGCTGTTCCATCGGCACTAACTGTATGGGAATGCGGAGAGCTTGTTCGAGTTCTTTCGCCATCAGCTCACCCACGCCGATGTCTTCTGTGGGGGCTGTGACGAGCACTCGGGCGCTGCATCTGAGCCGCCAGTCAATTTCGGCCAAAAATAATTCCCTCGCTTGGTTGAGCGTACAGCCCTGTCCCAGCAGTTGATCCATACTTTCTTGCACTATTTTGTTGGCAAGGGGATATTCTTCGAGGATCGGGGATTTGAGTTTGCTGCCGCCTTCGTGGCCTTGAGCGCGGACGTAAATGCCAGATCCTGCTTGGGCCACTACGAGTCCCGTATTTTCTAGCTGTCGGTATACTTTGCTGATGGTGTTGCGGTGCAAACCCGTCTGCATGGCTAGTTGCCTGGTGCTGGGCAAGCGGTGTCCGGGCGGAAATTGTCGCGAGGCGATCGCAAACCTGATTTGATTGAATAGTTGGGTGGATGCTGGAATATCGCTATCTGTTTGAATATGAAATTGAACCATCTTAAAGGCTCCGAGGACTTCAACTTAGTATTTTTATAACGTCGAGTACCGCGCACAGGATTGCTCGGATATCTCTGTCTATAGCATAATCTGATTTGACCGATCTGCTCCGACGCTTTTGCTTGCCTTGCGAGCGCGCCGAAGAGACGATGAGTACAGCCTCCGGCATTTCCCTCAACAATCAGGTACTTTCCACTCTTAATTTTATTTACACTCCGATTTCGGGAGACCTTACTATTTTTGTACCAGTCAGAAAATAAGTCCGCATTTCTCCTTTACCTTTAATCTCGATCGAGCCGCGATCTTCAAATTCATATTTATCCCGCAGCAACTCGTAAGTATAGAAACTAACTTGAATTCTGCCTGGTATGCCGTGAGATTCCATGCGGCTAGCTGTATTTACGGCATTTCCCCACAAATCGTAAATAAATTTTTTAGTGCCGATTACCCCCGCTACCACCGGGCCGCTATTAATCCCGATTCGGAGGTCAAATTTCGCGTCTAGCTTCAGATTTAATTCATCAATTGCTGCTAGCATATCCAGCGCCATTTCCGCGATCGCCTCTGCGTGGTCTGGGCGTTCAATCGGAATACCGCCTGCTACCATGTAAGCGTCACCGATCGTCTTGATTTTTTCTAACCCGTGCTTCTCACTCAGTTGATCGAAAGCTGAGAAAATTTCATTCAGCAAGTATACCAATTTAGTGGCAGACATCGTGGTAGAAATTTGGGTAAAACCCACCAAGTCAGCAAAAAGAATTGTTGCTTTTTCAAACTTGTCTGCAATCACCCCAGGTTGGTACTTCAACCTGTCGGCGATCGCTTCTGGCAAAATATTTAGCAGTAAACTTTCAGTTTTTTTCTGTTCTTTTCTGAGTGCAGCTTCCATGTGCTTGCGCTTGGTTATCTCGTGAAAAAACACAGAAATGCCGCCGTGACCTGGAAAAGCCCGGACTTCCAACCACACTTTTAAGGGAGGATAATATTTTTCAAAAGTCACTCCAACTTGTTTGGCTACAGCTTCATGATACTCTTCATAAAATACAGAATTTACTAACTCTGGAAACTCTTCCCAAAAAATTTTACCAAAAAGTTCTTCCGGCGAGCGCTGCAAAAATTGCGATGCTTTGTAATTGACGTAAGTAAATCGCCACTGGGGGTCAAGAGCAAAAAAAGCATCGCTCATTTCTTCTAAAAAATTGACAATTTGCTCGTCACTTGAACGCAGTTTTGCTTCAACTTGTTTCTGCCGGAACTGTGCGCGCTTTAATTTAGTCAGATTAATCCGCAACTCCATTTGGCTTATAATTTGCCGTCCTAAAGTCCGCAGCGCTTCTAGCTGTTCAGGTGTGAGATTGCGAGGAACTGTATCTATCGCGCACAAAGTGCCTATAGGGAAACCGTCACCAGTTACTAGCGGGGCTCCAGCATAAAATCGAATATTTGGATCGGAAGTTACTAACGGATTGCCGGCAAAGCGATCGTCTTCTAGGGCATTCGGTACAACTAGCAATTCGCTGGGATTTAAAATAGCGTGGGCGCAAAAAGCTAACTCTCTCGGAGTTTCTGGCGCTTCCAGACCGACTTTTGATTTAAACCACTGTCGGTTAGAATCTATTAAGCTGACTAAAGCAATAGGAGTACCGCAAATATAGGAGGCTAAAGCTGTTAGGTCATCAAAAGCTGCTTCGGCATCTGTATCGAGAATGTTGTAGCGGTAAAGTGCTTCTAGCCTCTCTGCTTCGTTGCTGGGCAAAGGTGCAGCTTGCATCGGTGGCGGCGAGGATACACGTTTCTGAAAAATGCGCGCAAGTCTCTGTGCTGCGAATTTTTGGACTTGCGCGGCCAGTTTTTCAACGAGCATCAAAAGACCTATTTGCCAAGCTTTATTCATCTTTATTTATCTTTTTTCACACCCGATCGAACTGAGGGCGATCGATCTAATTCAATTCATACTTATGCACTTAGCGCAACTAACTCCTCAATCTCCAGAGCTTTTGTTGGCAATTTCCCTGTCAATACTTCTCTACCCTCTTCACTGACAAGTATATCATCTTCTATGCGAATTCCCCGCACATCTGCGAATTTTTCCAACTCATCCCACTTAATAAAATCTTTATATTTGGCGCGATTTTCCGAGTTATTCAAAATTGCCGGAACTTGATAAAATCCCGGTTCGATCGATACCAGCATTCCCGATCGCAAAACTCGATTCAGCCGCAAAAATCCCAGCCCAAACCGACTGCTTCTCGTTCTTCCTTCTTGATATCCAGCCAAATCTCCTAAATCTTCCATATCGTGAACATCTAAACCGATTAAATGTCCGATTCCGTGGACAAAAAACAGCGCGTGAGCGTCTATTTCTACCAAATCTTCAACATAACCCCGCAAAATACCTAAATCGACCAATCCTTCCGCCATAATTCGAGCAGCTAACAAGTGAATGTCTTGATATTCCATGCCCGGACTAATTTTATCGATACAAGCATCGTGCGCTGCCAAAACCACATCATATATCGCTTTTTGAGTCGGAGAAAACTTGCCAGAAACCGGCCAAGTGCGGGTCACATCAGCCGCCCATCCCGTTGATGTTTCTGCACCGACATCTGCTAACAGCAAATCTCCTGTTTGTAGGGGATTGTGATAATGTTCACTGTGCAGGACTTCCCCGTGCACAGTCACGATACTGGGATAGGCATAGGTCATATTTTGCGAAATGATGACACTTTCCATTGCAGCGCGCACCCCTGCTTCAATTTGAGCTTTTCCAGTTGCCGCCATTCCCGCTTTGTGAGCTTCTATGGTGACAGCCGCAGCTTGACGCAATTCGGCCAAACTGGCTGCATCGTGGCTCAGGCGCAGAGATACGATCGCCTGAGTTAATTCTAGGTCGATTCCGGTTGGGGATTTGGGCGGTGCCAGAGGGCGATCGAGAAT
>JAICRN010000108.1 GCA_025937335.1 Microcoleus sp. TY_ISSM_2_bin.22 | reverse complement strand
TAAATCGAGGCAGAACTCAGAAAAATTGGGCGGCTAAAGTCTTTAATTATTGCACGATCCCAGCCGTTGCGAAACAGATATCGAGCCCCACCCCTCCAAAAAAGTGCCACATCTACCAATTGGCGATCGCCAAGCATGGCATAATTGACAGCACTGCAAAAAGCAGATAGACAGGTACAAACACTGAAAATCAGACATTCAGGGAACAAAATTTATAGGTGAGGATACTGTGAAAGTTTTGGTTGTAGGGAACGGAGGTCGCGAACACGCGATCGCAAAAAAACTGCTAGAATCTACGCGGATTAAACAAGTATTCTGCGTACCGGGCAACGGCGGCACAGCTACCACCCCAGGCTGTCAAAATCTGTCGCTCAACATCGACGACTTCCAAGGCATCGAACGCTTTGTGATGGTCAACAACATCGGATTAGTCATCGTCGGCCCCGAATTGCCCCTATCGCTAGGCATCGCCGACTATTTCCAACAGCGAAAAATGATGATTTTCGGCCCCACCAAAGCCGGCGCCCAAATTGAATCCAGCAAATCCTGGGCCAAAGAATTGATGCTCGAAGCAGGCATCCCAACACCCAAAGCTGCCGTATTTACAGACGCAGAAGCAGCCAAAGCATACGTTCTGGAACAAGGAACCCCCATAGTCATCAAAGCAGACGGACTCGCATCAGGCAAAGGAGTCACCGTTGCCACCACCGTCAAAATGGCTCACAGCGCCATCAACACCATTTTCCGAGGCGAATTCGGCACCGACAACATCCGAGTCGTCGTCGAAGAATTCTTAACAGGTCAAGAAGTCTCGATTCTCGCCCTCACCGACGGCATCACAGTGGAACCGCTGCTGCCGGCCCAAGACCACAAAGCTATCGGCGAAGGCGACAAGGGAGCCAACACCGGCGGTATGGGAGCCTACGCCCCAGCGCCCATTGTCACCCCGGAACTGATGGAAAGGATTCAAGAAGAAATTCTCGAACCCACCCTCGCAGCACTGCAAAAACGCAACATCGACTACCGGGGTGTACTCTACGCAGGTTTAATGATTACGCCCGAAGGAGAACCCACAGTCTTAGAATTCAACTGCCGTTTCGGAGACCCCGAAACTCAAGCCGTTTTGTCGCTGCTGGAAACTCCTTTGGAAGATTTGGTGCTGGCCTGTTGTCAGCAGCGTCTCGGTGAATATTCCAACATTCGCTGGAAGTCGGGGGCCTCTGTTTGCGTAGTTTTGGCTTCTGGGGGCTATCCTGGAAGTTATCAAAAAGGCAAAGTTATTACAGGTATCGAGGAAGCTGAAGCCAAAGGAGCAGAAGTGTTTCACGCCGGCACCCAGTTGAAGCAGCAGCAGTTGGTGACCGACGGCGGCCGCGTTTTGGGCGTGACTGCGGCGGGAGAAACTTTGGAACAAGCTATTTCCAAAGCTTATGCAGCAGTTGATTCGATCGAATTTGAAGGGGTTTACTGCCGTAGGGACATCGGTCGCCGAGCTTTGGGCGATCGAAATTAGGAGTTGCGACATCGGCCGCCGTCCGAAAGCCAAGCAATCTCAATGTAGAAATGTAACAATGAAGTTTGGTATCTCTGCGGTGGCGGTAGCGGACAAGTCGCAGCACAAAAGTCGATCGGGAGCCAACGGAATTGATCTTGCTTTTAATATTGAACTGGTGAACTGGTGAAATGCTGGCCATACTAAACAAAATCGGAGAAATTATTGCCCGCTGGTGGTCGGATTTTACCCTCCAGACCCGCCTGATGGCCGGTGCTACCCTCGTAGTGTCGTTAATTATGAGCAGCCTGACATTCTGGGCGGTGAATACTATTCAGCAAGACGCCCGACTTAACGATACTCGTTACGGCCGGGACCTGGGTTTGCTGTTATCGGCAAATGTGGCACCGCTGATTGCCAAAAACGATCGCTCCGAAGTCGCCCGCTTTTCCCGCCAATTTTACAGCAGCACTTCCAGCGTCCGCTATATGCTTTACGCTGACGAAGCGGGCGATATTTTCCTGGGAATACCCTTTTCGGAATCTGAGGTACAAACTTCTCTGACGCTGCGCCGCCAAATCAAACTTCCCGATAATTTTCTCGCCGATATAGAGGCGAGAAATTTAACTTCTTTGCCTTTAGTGCGGCAGCACTTGACGCCAGACGGAGAAGTTACCGACGTATTTGTGCCGCTAATTCACGAAGACAAATATTTGGGAGTTTTGGCGATCGGCATTAACCCCAATCCCGCAGCAGTTATCTCTTCAAATCTGACTAGGGATGTCACTTTAGCAGTATTTGTGACAATTTGGGTGATGGTAATTTTGGGGGCGGTCTTTAATGCTCTGACAATTACTCAGCCGATCAAACAATTAGTCTTCGGGGTCAAAAACATCGCCAGCGGGAATTTTAAGCAGCGAGTTGACCTGCCTTTGGGGGGAGAATTGGGCGAGTTGATCGGCAGTTTTAACGAGATGGCCGAGAAATTAGAAAGTTATGAAGAACAAAATATTGAAGAACTGACAGCGGAAAAAGCGAAGTTAGAAACTTTGGTTTCAACTATTGCTGACGGGGCGCTGTTGTTGGATGCGAATTTGCAGGTAATTTTAGTCAATCCGACGGGCAGGCGGATTTTTGGATGGGAAGGTAAAAATGCGATCGGAGTCAATGTTCTGAATATTTTGCCTTCCCAAGTGCAGCAGGACTTGGCCAGACCCCTGCACCAAATAGCCGCGGGCGATCGCGAAGGCGGCGAATTTCGCATCTCGATGGGCGAACCAGTCAACCGTACAATTCGGATTGTTTTAACTACTGTCATTCTGCACAAAGCGCCCGGAGCGGAACCGCTGTGCAGGAGCTGCATTCGCGACGAGGAAAATAACTGTAGCGAGTCCGAACGACCGGAAGCTGTAGAGTGTACTTTTTACGAGCAAACCTCCTCGAAAAATCAAGATTCCGGGCAATACCGCGAGAGTCTCAAAGGCATTGCGATGACTGTGCAGGACATCACTCGCGAAGTAGAACTCAACGAGGCTAAAAGCAATTTTATCAGCAATGTTTCTCACGAACTGAGAACACCTTTGTTTAATATCAAATCTTTTATTGAAACTCTCTATGAGTACGGAGAAGACCTTCAAGAAAGCGAGCGCAGGGAATTTCTGGAAATTGCCAATCGAGAAACCGATCGACTAACTCGTTTAGTTAACGACGTGTTAGACTTGTCCCGACTGGAATCCTGCCGAGTTTATCAGTTGGAAGCTGTTGACCTCCTGCAAGCTGTGGAACAAACCCTGCGGACTTATCAGTTGAATGCTAAGGATAAAGGTATTGAATTAGAGCAAGAAGTTGACCCGTATTTGCCGCCTGCTTTAGGTCATTACGATTTGCTGCTGCAAGTATTTGCCAATTTAGTAGGAAATGCCTTAAAATTTACGCAGTCCGGCGGCAAGGTAGCCATTCGAGCGTATTTGCTAGAGTCGGAGGCGCAGACTCACAAAGACGGCGCAGCCGGGAACCACAACTTGTCACCGGATGCCAAACATTTTCCGGTTGTGCGGATCGAAATTTCTGATACTGGGATTGGCATAGACCCCGAAGACCAACAAGCAATTTTCGATCGCTTTTTCCGGGTAGAAAACCGAGTTCACACTCTTGAAGGAACCGGATTAGGTCTTTCTATTGTCAGAAACATTATTGACAAGCACCACACTAAAATTAATTTAGTTAGCGAAGTTAATGTGGGTACAACTTTTTGGTTTGACTTGGCAGTTTATCAGCCGAAACAAACAGTAGAGATGGAAAATTCTTGGCCAGTGGAAGCAAGCGTGGAAACTGAAACAATTTCTAGTCATGTTAAGTAAACAGGACTTATCCACAGCCTTCTACGTAGCGTGTTCTACAGGAAATCCCCCGTGGTTGCCCCTATTCATAGGATGGTTGCGTAAGTTCTGGTAAATTAACCGTATTCAACGTCAAGCGCGATGGGTATTAGAACCCAGACTTCTTTAAGAATTCTGGATTCTAGGCGTTCTGTTTTTTTTAGGTGTGTCTGCTGAGTTATCATTAGAATTCAGGCTAAACGGTGCGATCGCACTCAACTCTCCCGATTAATCAGCCTGACCAAATTCTAACATCATCAGTGTTGATTATCCTTAGCTGTCGTATCTAAGCTCAATTTTACCGATAAAACTACATAGCAACACCAATAAGTACCAATCGCAAATAATCCACCTTCTGTCATATTAGTCATTAGTATAAATGTTAATAGATACAAAGGCAAAGCTGACTCGGGAAAACTTTCTTTAATCAGGTACTTTATACCTCTAAATATATTATTAAAAAATGAAAAAACAAGCAACAACAATCCACCCCAACCCAGTTCGCAAAGTATATCAATAAAACCATTGTGGGAGTGGGGTGGCACAAAACCAGATTTAACATCTATAATTCCGTAAGCTGGGTCTTCTAAGCCCCGCCAAGATTGCCAAAATCCTGCCATTCCATAACCAAATATGGGACTGTTGTGATTAATTCTATCAATAATTAAAGGCCAAAAGTTTGTGCGACCCGTTAAAGTCATATCTTTTTTCAAACCATCCACAACAATAGCCTCTAAATTATTTAACACCACAATAGCAATACATATACTGCCCACCAAAAACAACAGAAAGCAGAGAAAAGCCCATTTTATAGGTAATCTTTTTAAGACGGACAAATAAACCCAAAAAGTGATTAATATTACTGTCAGAATTCTACTAGCACCACTACAACCTTTTTGCAATCCTATTAAAGCTATTAGAGTTATAAATAATGATAAGTATCGGTACTTTTTTTCTTTAACAGCATATAAAATCCATAAAGAAGCTGTGTTAGCCATTTGAAAAGAAAAAGGATTTTTATGGCTTAAAATTCCCGTCCAACAGCCGTCGGACGATGGATTTGTTTGCACGACTCCCCACAAAGCTAATAAACAACTTAGCCATCTCAATAATCCATAAATTTCCAACCAACTATATTGTTTGCCTACATACATAGAAACCAGTGTTATTGCCCACATACTCAAAATACCCCGATAACTAAGTTCAGGAGTTTGTGACCACAACCCAGATAAAGTCATCATTAACAAAAATAAACAGAAAAAACCGTCTCCTAAAATCCATTTGATAGCTACATTAACTAGATTTTTTGTGGTTTTACTCAAGCGGGGAACTAAAATTATAATCATGCCGGAATAAATGGCAAGTTGACCGATAATAGTTGGCGCTGTAGTTTTTAAGTTAGAGAAAATGTTAGGATGGAGTTTTTGAAAAAGCATGGGCGTAACTCCAGAGCTACTCGTGATAGTAAAAAAAAGTATGCCCACAAAAATTTTTTCTAATCGGGCGGCAAATTTGTGATGGCGGGCGACTAAAATATAAATAGTTACAAAGGCGATCGCTACCAAACAAAAAAGCATCAACGTAAACATCGGAACCCTTAAAATATCTTTCATGGCTTTACCTTTATCATCAAATTTGTTACTACGTATGAAATGGCTAACCCTTCCTGCTTTACACCTGCCACTGCTAATGCTGGTGTTCGTTTTTTCCTACCCTCCAACCAACCTCGCTCAGTCCCCAGCCCCCATAATTAGCACCAATACTGACTATTATCTAGGTGGTGGAGATAATATTAAAATTGATATCTACGATGTACCGCAGCTTAGTGGGGAGTATCAAATTCCCGCTGGGGGAGCTATTCAAATGCCCATTATTGGTAGTGTTTCCCTTCAAGGATTAACTTTAGAACAGGCAGCCCAAGTTATCACTAGAGCTTATGGCCGGATCGTCAAAAGACCTTTAGTTACCGTCAGCTTACAAGCTGCCCGCCCGCTCAATATTTGGTTATCTGGTGAAATAAGCCGTCCCGGCTCCTACTTATTGCCCCTAGCTAATGGAGGCGGCGACAGACCATCTGTTCAGTTTCCCACCCTTCCTCAAGCTTTAGAAAAAGCTGGGGGTATTAGAGCTAGCGCTGATATCCGCCGAGTAATTGTCCGACGTCGAGTCAAGGGTAACCAAGAAATAACTATCACTTATAACCTGTGGGATTATTTACAAACTGGTCAAACAAGCCAAGACATCACGTTGCGAGATGGAGATCAAATTTTGGTTCCCCCTCAAGAAACAATTAACTTAGCAGAAACAAATCAAGTTAGTGAATCTAATTTTTCTACACCAGCAGAGCAACCCCGTACTGTCTCAGTATTCGGAGAGGTAAAGCGTCCCGGTAGATATGTAGCCATAGGTGGTGATACCCAAAATGGTCAAAGAACCAACGGACAGCCGACTATCATTCGTGCTCTACAACTAGCTGGTGGCATCACATCAATCGCCGATATTCGCCAAATCCAACTCCAACGTTATACTAGAAGTGGCAAACAACAAATCCGCACTATTAACCTCTGGCAATATTTACAAGAACAAGATACTTCTCAAGATACTATACTACAAGAAGGGGATATCATCTTTGTCCCGACAGCGACGGCGATCGACCCAGGAGAAGTTTCTGTTCTAGCTACTTCTAGCTTTGCTTCCGCGACTGTACAAGTGAGTATTATCGGAGAAGTCAATACTCCGGGAGCATTGAAATTACCTCCTAATACTACCTTAAATCAAGCAATTATGAGTGCGGGGGGTTTCAGACCAAATCGCGCCAACTCTAGATTTGTGGAACTGATTAGGCTGAATCCTAATGGCACTATATCCCGCTCCCAAATACCAATAAATTTGAATCAGGGAATCGATCCTCGAACCAACCCACTTATTCAAGATAATGACATAATTATAGTGGCACGTTCGAGGACTGCTGTTTGGATAGACAACATTAACACTGTTCTCACACCAGCTAATGATATTATTGGTGGAATTCTCGTTCCCACCAGACTCATAGAGCTACTAAAACTTTTAGTTGATTAGGAATAAAATAACATTTGTCTTATGGATAAGAAACTGTTTTCTTCCCTCAAAAATGACCTTGACGGTCAATATCTGTCTGTTCCCTCCGCTAATTATTTAGCTAGTAGCCCAGAAGATGATGACCAAGTGCTTGATATGAATTGGGTACTAGCTGTGCTCAAGCGTCGTGCTCTGGTGATGGTCATAGTATCTGCCGCCATAGCTACTTTGAGTGGTAGTTTCATTCTATGGAATGCCAAAAAAACTATTTCTGAATACCAAGGAAAATTTACGGTTTTAGTAGAACCGATTACGTCTGACGATCAGCTTGCAAAGCTCTTTGTCCAAGCTCAAGACAATAGTTTGGGTATCGCAGAACTGAGCAAAGTGAAATCCTCATCCCAAGAAAATTATTCGGTGGACTATCAAAGCTTAACGCGGGTTTTAAAAAGCCCTGAAGTGTTATTACCCTTGTTTAAAAGAGTGCAAACAAAATATCCACGGTTTGATTATAAAAATCTTCTTAACAGCTTGGATGTCCAGCGGATTACTTTTGTACAAGATGGCAAAGAAGCGGGTACTAAACTATTAGAGATTAGTTACCGCGATCGCGACTCTAATCGCATCAAATATGTGTTAGAAGAAACTTTAAAATATTATATGGAATATATGCGCCAAGAGCGCTTAAGAATTAGCACTAAAGGGATTGACTTTATCGAAAAACAAATACCGCAACTCCAGCAGAAAGTAGATAAATTACAAAATGAATTACAAGCATTAAGAATTAAGTATAATTTTAATCAGCCAGATGTAGGTAGTCGCCTGCTATCAGATCAGATAAATCACTTGGCTAATATTCGCATAGAAGTGGAAGCACAATCAGCAGAAACTATGCGTCAATATGAAACATACAAACAACGCTCAGCAAAGGGTGATAATCGTTGGATTGTTGATATTAATCCTAAGTCTTATGAAGGTTTAATGGGAAAAGTAAATGAAATAGAGTCGCAATTAGCTTTAAGCTCTACTCAATTTTATGAAAATAGTCTTCCCATTCAATCTTTGCGGGAAAAGCAGCAAAGTTTGCGGGATTTAATGCAAAGAGAAGCTACATCTGTTCTGTTTCAGATGAAAGCACAAATACAACAGTTAGAAGCTCGCGAGGGGGTGCTAGCTAATAACCAAAAATCACTGCAAGACAAAATAAATGAAATGCCCCAAGCTCAACGTCGCTATGACGAAATACAATTAGAACTAGAACTAGCTAAAGATAATCTTAAACTGTTCCTAGGTAAACAAAAAACTTTACAACTAGATGCCGGTCAAATTGATAGCGCTTGGAAAATTATAGCTAAACCAGAATTAGTCAGAGATGACAATGGTGCTCTCCATCCAGTAAAAGAAAAACCAACCCGCCGCCACTTAGCGATCTCGATCGTTATTAGCAGTTTACTAGGTATTGCTATAGGTTTCCTAGTAGAAGTTTTAAATACAGTTTTCCATACTCCAGAAGAGATTAAATCAGCAACTAAACGTCCTCTTTTGGGAGTAATTCCGATCGCCAAAGCAATGAAAATTAAATCCCGTAGAGGGGAAAGTGTTTCACCTAAATTCACTAGCGTCAGTGCAACTTCTAACAGTCCAAACTCAAGACGAATAATAGCGTCTAATTACCAAGATTTTCCTTTGATAGAGGCATTTCACTACTTATACACAAATATTCACTTATTGAGTGCTGAACATCCGATAAGTTCTATAACCATCACTTCGACTGTTAGAGGTGAGGGTAAGTCCACTGTAGCAGTTTATTTAGCTAAAACTTCTTCTGCTGTTGGTAAACGAGTATTATTAGTGGATGCTAATCTGCGTTTTCCTCAACTTCACACATACCTTGGCTTATCAAATATTAAAGGTTTAAGTAATACTTTGACTTCTGATTTAAGCTTAAATGATGCCATCCAGCGATTGCCCGATAACGACAACCTTTTTGTCCTCACTGCTGGTACTATTACCCCAGATCCCATTAAATTACTTTCTTCCAGAAAGATGCACTATTTAATGGAACAATTCCTAGCCTTATTTGATTTAGTAATTTACGATACGCCACCTTTGATTGGTTTAGCTGACGGTCATTTACTAGCTTCTCAAACTGATGGTACAGTGCTGATAGTAAAAATTGAAAAAACCGATCGCGGCCTGGTAAGCAAAGCGTTAGATCAACTAAATATAGCCGATTTTAAAGTATTGGGAGTAGTAGCTAATGGGGTTAAAGGACGATAAAATGGAGTTATATAGCCAAAGAAAGAAGTAAAAAGTCGATGTCAAATGCCAGATAAGTAAATTAATCTAATTAAACGTAAAACGATCGATCTGTTAGATCCCCGACTTCTTTAAGAAGTCGGGGTGGTAATTATATCAAGACTTAAGAAAGAGTCTTTCGAGCGCGTTCCGATCGCTCTTCTGCCGTATCCATAACATCCGCCATTTTATCCACCATTTCCCCTGGATAATTTTCCAGTACCCGAGTAGAAAGCGAAATCCGACCCCTACCTTCATCGAGGTCAACCACCAGCGCTTTTAGGGGTTGACCGGGAGCAAACACCTTTCCAAGGTTATCAATATATTTTTGGCTGACTTGCTTGATGTGCAGCAAACCGCTAACTCCTTCCAAGTCCACAAACACGCCAAAAGGCTTGATGCTGCTGACTTTTCCTTCCACCAACTGACCGATTTGCAAGTCCTTGAAGGCATTCGATTGAGTGGCCATCCGCTGGGAAAGTACGAGTTTTTCTCGATCGCGATCGACCTCCAAAAAATTAACGCTCAAAGATTGACCGATCAGCGATTCTATGTTATCGCGTTCCACTAAGTGCGATCGGGGAATAAAACCGCGCATTCCCTGAACATCTACAGTCACGCCGCCCTTATTCGCCCCAGAAACCCGCACCTGAAGAACTTTTCCAGTTTCCTGCAATTCAATTAAATCTTCCCAAGCTTGCTGAATTTGTAACTGCCGCAGAGACAAAGTAACTTGGCCATCTGCATCTTGTTCGCGGATAATCAAAAAGTCCCGTTCCTCATCCAGCGGAACCACTTCCGACAAATCATTTACCGTTCTCAAAGCAGCCTCTTCGATCGGCAAAAAAGCCGAAGACTTGCCGCCGATATCAACATACGCGCCGTTTGAGTCGTACTCGAACACTTTGCCGCGCACTACTTGTCCCTTCTGGAACTCGTAATTGTGCTGTTCGAGGGCTTTAGCAAAATCATCCATTGAAAAGGATGCTTTTGCGCTTTGAGAACCTGTAGATTTGGAATTCATGTCAGTTTAGTTGTCAGTTGTCAGTAATTTAGTTGTCACTTGTCAGTAGAAAAAATTTTCCCACTCTCCCCATCTCCCTATCTCCCCATCTCCCACTCTCTAAGCTGGTTGAAGTTGCTGATGAAATAGCTGCTTCACCTGCTTCCACGAGTCGGCTGCTGCCGTAGCGTCGTAACTGCCGCGGTGGTCGCAGAAGAAGCCGTGATCGGCATTGTAGCGGAAAATTCGGTGAGAAATATGGTGTTTTTGCAATTCGGCGGCGATTTGGTCAACTTGTTCTAAGGGAATGCTGGGGTCTTGAGTGCCGAAAAAGGCGTAGAGAGTGCCTTTAATGTCTGCTGTGCGGGCGATCGTGGGGGTTCCGCCCCCGGGGGTTAGAGTGGCGATACCGGCGCCGTAGAACGACGCTGTAGCCTTGATTTCGGGCAAAGTAGCGGCGAGGTAGGCGACGTGTCCTCCAAAGCAGAAACCGATGCAGCCAAAACCTTGTTGTTTGACAGAGGTTATAGTTTTGAGGTAATCAATGGTGGCTTGGATATCGCCGAGAAGTTCGGAAGCTGTGGTTTTTTCTTTGTATTCTCTGCCGATTTTGATAGCTTCGGGTGTGTAGCCGGTTTCAAAGCCGGGGGCTTGACGTTGGTAAATGGCTGGGGCGATCGCCACATATCCTTCTTTTGCTATTCTTTCAGTAAC
>JAICRN010000511.1 GCA_025937335.1 Microcoleus sp. TY_ISSM_2_bin.22 | reverse complement strand
ATATCTTCGCGCTTACTTCGCCGTGGAATTGCTAGCCAAGTCATTTACGAGGACACGCTGAAAGATACTAGCAATCACGGAAATATCCTCAATCAAGTCATTCCTGGAATTTTGGCAAAATTGGGAAACTTGCCTTTTATTCTAGCTGAACCTCTGGAGGTTGCGGATTATTTTATCGGCTTCGATATTTCCCGAACTCCGAAAAAGAAGGGAACTGGAAGCCTAAATGTCTGTGCAAGTGTCCGTCTCTACAGTAAACAAGGAGAGTTTATTCGCTATCGGCTAGAAGATGCTCTTATAGAAGGTGAAGAAATCGATAAAAGAACTCTAGAAAGGTTTCTCCCTGCTGCTGAACTCAGTCGCAAAACTGTACTAATTTACCGTGACGGTCACTTTTGCGGTAGTGAAATCAAGCATTTACGGGAACGATCGAAAGCCATTGGTTCCAATTTTATTCTAGTGGAGTGCATAAAGTCAGGAATTCCCCGACTTTACAACTTTGAGCAGTCAGTTTTGAAAGCACCAAAAAAAGGGTTATCACTTTGCTTGTCTTCCCATGAAGTGATTTTAGTGACAACTGAAGTGAAATCTGAGAAAATGGGTTTACCTTATCCCCTGCGTTTGAGGGTTATTCATGATGAAGGACAGCAAGTATCACTTGATAGTGTAGTAGAAGCAACTCTTAAACTTACCTTACTACATCATGGAGCCCTTAAAGAGCCGCGCTTACCTGTACCGCTCTATGGCTCCGATCGCATCGCTTATCGTCGTTTACAAGGGATTTCTCCGGGTGCATTGGATGGGGATAAACAATTTTGGCTGTAAGAGCGATCGCCTCTTCTCCAGAACAGCCTCTATCAAGGCTTTAGCATTTTTGTGCAACTCAAAAAAAAGAAATCCCCAAAGCCAGGGGATTTCTCATATTTAAGCCGATCGCTAAATCTATTTAGTCTCCGGCATCAAACACTTATCGGAATCGCAGCCCGCCGGCCCCGAATCCATCATTTCACCTAAGTCATAGCGACTTAGTGCCGCATGAAAAACATCAATTTCGCGGCGCGCTAAAGTCTCTTCTACCATCTTGGTGTAAGTTTCCTTGTCGATTGGTTCAAAGGGCAAACGCGGGAAAGTTTCAAGAGCATCAAACCGAGCTAAAAGCGCTGCGGAAATGTAGCCTTCATCATCGCGAATCGCCTCGTAAATCCTAGTGCCAAAACTTTCAACTTCATTTTCTCGCAACTCAATAGTCGCGCTGGTGTTATGCCGCACGTAGAACTTTTGCACCTGCATATAAAAGTCCATTTGTGCCGCCGCTGAGAATTTGTTAATGTCAATTTCATCAGCACCGGGCAAGTCAGCCCAACTTACCGCAACAGGTATTTCTACCAGCCATTCCGTGCAGCGTTCGTCGAAGGGATTGTTCAGCAAATTGCCGTTTTCATCTTTGTCTGATTGAGACGGAATCACGTTGTATCCGTAGTCGATGCAGGCGAGGGCTACGGGGTCGTTTTTGCCGAAAGTGATGCGGCGAATGAAACGCTGGGCTTTCGGCGGATGCCACCCCGGCGAAGCACCTGTCAGCAGAGATTTAGTACCCGACGGTTGAACAGTTGTGCAGCGATTTGGGCGTTTTAAGGAATGGCGATCGCAATAATCCCAAACTACCCGATTCACAATCTCGCGCCAACCACTCAAATACTCTTCTTCCCGCTGTTTAAAAGCGATTCCTTGGGGAGTTTGCGGGCGGCCTTCCACCCACCAGCGCAGCCACTCAACGCCAAAAGCATGAACAAAGAAATCGAACAATCCCGTGAAAGATACGCCGACAATCGGGTCTAGTTCGCGGCTGTATTGATAGCGGGGTTCAAGAAATTTGTGATTGAGAAGTACCGCGACAGATAGAGCCCCCGCCTTGAAAGCTTCCTCCTGTTCTTTGAAATTGTAAGGGTCAATTTGATTGAGGTGAACCTCCGCCAAATTGCAGTTTCCAGTTAGAGTGCCACCAAACACCCCTTTATGGAATTCTGGCTCGTTGAAACAGAAGGTATCATGGTTTCCCGGTAAAACTTCTACGGAGTGGATTACCTGATATTTACCTTTCGCTTTCGGTTGATGACCCCGTGAAGTATCCAAGCGTTGACAAGGAATCGCTGCACAATCAGTAATTTGTAGATACCACAAGTCACGGTTACGAGTGCCTAAGTTAGTAGTATTTCCCGCAGTTGCTAAAAGATTAACGGAAGAACGAATCCCACACTTAGTCAATAGTAAATAAACTCGATAAGCGCGGTCATAGTCGGACAAATAAATCCGAATGCCACCACTAGGAACAATGGAACCATCAGCATCTGCTAAACCAGCAATGAAATTCAGAATCGATTCTCGATCCCAGGATGCAATTTCATCAAAAGCTGCGGCCGTATTTTTGAGCGAGCGAACCTGTTCTGGTTCAAACTCCTTTTGGAATCCCACGTAAAGCAAGCATGGAACATCTTTGGATTCTGTGTAATAGCGTTTTTTACCGCTAGTTTTGCCCGCAATAGCTAACTCTTGGTCGCTTTTAGCTCCGTACAGACGCAGTTGTAATTGTGGCTTGCCATTCGACTGACAAAGGGAACCATCACCCACCAATTGACCTAATGTGTAAGCCCAAATGGGTTCTACAAATTTGCCATCTCGATAAGAGATTTGGAAGGGTTCAGTGTGTAGGCTGTACTTGGTGATTTTTAGGAGTTCCGCGAGGGCCCCTGTGGTTAATTCTTCATACTGGTTGCCAAAGCGGTCTTTCACAAAAAAACGATGTTTTTCTGTGACATCTAAATAAGTGCCATCACCAAAAGAGACGCGATAAAGTTGACGATTTTGCCCCGTCAGCATCGGTACAACTTTGCTCCAACGCTGGCCATTCCACACTTCTACAGCTTGTCCGACAACCTCCTGAATGCGGTGCATTCCATCGCGAGTAATTAACATCGTTTCACCTGAAACGCAGTGGAAATTAGAGCCGATGATTTCCAGTTTTGTTACCCTAAAGGCTTTTTATCCTTTAGTTCTACAGATTCGATTTTCCCTGTAGCTCGGCGTACTTTTTCATCTACTTTCGTTGTAAATGCCCCGCACTCTTGCCAGGATTATATTCTTCAAAAAAGAAGGTTCACCCGGTACGCTCTACGGTGGTAAAGGACTTTTAATTCCCTTACTTACCTCGGAGTTAACATCTCAGTCTTCTCCGATTTTGCGAGGTTTTTTACGTGAGGCAAAATTACTTACCACACGGGTTTAAGCCCACACGGACTAACCGATGCTCTAACTCGCCAGCAGTCATATTAGGATGGCGTTCCTGCAACCACTCTTTAGCTTTTCCTTCGTCGTAAGCTTTCAAAAACTCACTTCTAAGACTCGGTGTTGAAAGTAAATCAACGTTAGATCGAGCTACAGCTTCGCCGG
Source organism: Microcoleus sp. TY_ISSM_2_bin.22 (assembly GCA_025937335.1). GTDB lineage: Bacteria > Cyanobacteriota > Cyanobacteriia > Cyanobacteriales > Microcoleaceae > Microcoleus. The sequence continues at coordinate 1,072 of JAICRN010000511.1, read as the reverse complement.
CCCATTGAATCGCACCTTCGCCGCTGTAATACTGTTTGCGGACAGCATCAATACATTCTTCTAGTGTAGGTTTGGTATGGAAAACTCGCGTATGGTTGGCCATCCGAAGGGCATCGCGTTCTGGATCTATTCTCCAGTTGCCGCTTTCATCTTGTTGCCACAAATTATTTTTAGCATTTGCTCCGAGTTCGTCATCAGCATAAAACTGACGCATCCCGGCCGATCTTCTAATGTTTCCCGCAACAATTGTCACCGCAGCTTCATCTATCAACACGCAGCATTCAACTGAATTTAACTGCCGCCCTAAAGCTTTATTCAAAATAGCGGCGCAGCGCTGATAAAGGTCGGGCAATTTCACCGGATTTGCTACTCCGCCAAAACCTTTTAAAGGTTCTCCCACGGGGCGAACGTCGCTCAAATCGATGAATACTTGAACTTCTCCGGCAAATCTTTCATCTGTGGATAATTCCAGCAAAGTTTGATAGGAGTTTACCCAACCTTGGCGAGAATCTCCGACATAAATAGTTGCGGTTTTTTCGGCTATTTTTACTTCTGTTTCTTGACGGCGCGACTGGGCGGGTGTAGAGCCGATTTCGCCTTGCATGGTTAGGGTTAAGCGGTTGCGAATCGGCGGCAGTTGGTTGATATATTGTGGTTCCAAGACTGCCCCAGTGCCGCAGCCCATCATTGCCAAATCCATTAACAAACCAAAGGAACGCCAGTCGAGAATATTTGTTGAGGAGCAATTATATGCGCCGGAAAAATTCTCTGGTTGCTCGATCCATTTGCTGCCACCTACCCACAGCCAGCGGCCTGAAGCGAGGGTTTTGAGCTGGTTTTGCATCCGGTGCAGCAGTTCTGTTTCTTCGGGGGTGAGGTTTCCCAGCTTTTGCAGCCCCTTGACTGTTCGAGCGCACACTTGGGCCCAAGTCTCCCTTCCCGTTTCGGTACGGCGGCTGTAAGTCCTGAAAAATACTGGATTGGCTGCGGGTGCTGTTTCCGGGAAATCGGACAGGTTGCGTTTCTCGCTGGCACTCGATCGCTCTAATTCTCGAACCATAGGTTGTGTACT
>JAICRN010000002.1 GCA_025937335.1 Microcoleus sp. TY_ISSM_2_bin.22 | reverse complement strand
ACCCACAATCCGAAAATCAAACCGTTAGAGAGTGGTTGGAAGCCCTGCAAAAATCTTTGAAAAATCCCAGCTAAATTCTATATATTTGTAAGGACACGGCTATATATTTGTAAGGACACGGCAGTGCCGTGTCCCTACAATTAATCGCGGTAGGGACACGGCACTGCCGTGTCCTCTATATAATTCCGGTGCCACCAGAAACTATATCACTTGCTAACCGTCAATAAGTAGCCTTCGTGGACGTTGAAATTAGGGATAACATAAGCCAAGCTACCGCTATCCACCGAAAAACTTTCTTCTTTAACGGTGACAAGCTTTTGCACGGGGCCTTCTTGATTGTTGGGAATTTTTTCTAATTTTAGAGTGATTTTCTGATCCCTTTCAAGACCTAGCTGCTCCAAATTTCTGAGGCTTAATGTTACGGTGGTTGCTAAGGAATAATTGCGGTCGAAATAACCTAAAAGTATCTGTGCTTTACCTTCAGGATTTGACTTGCTGGCTAAAGCGACAAGGCGATCGTTATCTGAGCGACTCCGCACCCGCGAATTAACCCCGTCAGCATAAGCTTTGTAAGTCCACCAAGCTGCTCTCGGCTCAAAAGTATTAGGCGTAACCATCCCAGTCAGCGTATTGTTGAAGCAATTGCTAACTTTTCTAGCTCCTGTTGTATTCCAACAAGCTCTGCAAGCACCGTCGGCTTTTGCGTACTCCAACTGATAGAAATAACCTAAAATTTCTCCCGGCTGATACTGCGCTAATTCCCCGACAATCTCGTTGACGTAAATTTTTTGCAATTTCAGTTCCCTGTAAGAGGGACTTTGCTGAAAATTGCGTTTAGCATCAATGACATGATCGTCCACAAATAAAATTTTGCTATCGTTGAGTTCGTGCCAAGCTAGGAAATTAACTTCCAGTTTATTCGCTTTACAGTAATCCAAAAAGTCAGCGAGATATTCTTTGTTGTAAGTGCTGATACTCGGCCCGCCAATCATGGCTGACGGCCCCAATTCTTCCCGCAAAATTTTGTAAGCCCTTTTGTAAGTTTCAAAGAATTGTTCTCGGCTTCCCTTCCAAAACGGATTTTTTAAATCGGGTTCGTTCCAGATATCCCAAATAATTTTCTTGCCTTTATTTTGCTGGGCTAACTGTCGGATGAATGCTTCCCACGCGGGGTAATTTTGATAGGGCCAGCCATTGGGATTGCTACCGTAGCCCCACAAGTCGCTGACTACCAGTTGAAACTCAGCTCCGTTGGCGATTACGCGATCGTAAATATCGAGTCTCCCGACCCGCCAAAGTTTCGGCTGCAAGGGTTTGATTGAGTTATCCGGCGGCTGGCTGGGGTCTATTCCGTGCAGCATACCGCTCATGGAAATTGTTCCGGTGGCTGGTACTCCAAAATCTACTGCGACGTTCGATCGCAGTTGGGCAACAGTTGGTTGTTGCCCAAAATATGTTATTAACAGGACAGTTACCGCAGCTAAGCAAATTGGCAGCAGTTTATTAATAGGTTTGAACTTGAAGGTGAATTGCATATCTTTTCTTTTCTCCATTCTGCGAAGGTTGACTTTGTATGTGTAGTAGCGATTTCACTCGCGGATTTGCTTTCATGAAAAACTTTTAACCAACAGATGAAACGATTTCAAAACTCTGTATTGATTCCATCAACTGTTGCCATTCTCCTGAGCTAATTAGCGCTGCACTATCAATTTTAATCCCATTTTGGGAAGACAACAACACAAAAACATTCACCCAACTCAAGATAGTTTCTGTTGTAAAAAGTGGCGTGCAAGCCCAAGATGATTGCAAATTCTTAACCATTTCCGACATATCTCCCCTAGCATAAGCATCCCAAGCTTTCCACACTAAATAATAGTATTTGAGCAGCCTATCCACTTGCTGTATCTGCCTTTGGACTTTCGGACTAATAGAGGAACTGTCGCTCTTGTCGTCTTTTGCAAGTGCCTGTTCAATTATTTCTCCATATTCCCGCAGCATCCGTTCTTCTTTGAATAGTTCTTCGGCTCTCGCTTTGCACGCTTGTCCTGCAAGTCGGCGCAATTCGGGATTTCCTGCCCATATTTCCACCGCTTCTACCAACTCTTTTACTGTTCCTTCTGGGTCGATTGTAGGATCTGGGAGCAACTTTCCCGTATCTCCCAATTCTTCGGGAATACCGCTGACTGCGGTTGCAATTACGGGCAATTCTTTCGCCATTGCTTCCATTATTGCTAGCGGCATTCCCTCTGCTTCGGAAGATAAAATAAAGATGTCGCTGGCGTCTAACCAATCAGCAATATCCCAGCGCTGTCCTAAGAATTTAACCTGTTCGGTGACTCCTAATTGGCTCGCAGTTGCTCTCAATTCAGGCTCCATATCGTCGTGAGTGGTAGAACCGGGGCCGGCCCAAACGAAGTATAGCTGCGGCCAAACTGGACGATTTTTCAGTTGGGCGATCGCCTGCAATTGATACTGATATCCTTTAATTGGAGTCAATCTCGCCGCCGTGAAGCAAACGACAGCATCTTCGGGGATTCCTTGTTCTTGGCGCAGGCGTTGGCGGGTTGAAAGATTTGGCGGTTCAAAATAACTGTTCGGCCTGCCATAATAAATAACTTTGCCCCGTTTTAGAGGTACTTTAAAAATTCGTTTGAACAAGTTGAAATTTTCCTGTGAAACTGCTACTACTGCTTTTGCTAAATCGTACTGATAGGAGACTGCATCAAAATAGGGAATTTGATCGCCCCGATCGAAAGTTTCATAATTGCGACCGATATAACCGAGAGCAACTATGTACGGTATGTCCTGCTTAATAGCAACTTGTTTAGCGGCAAAATTTGCCATCGGTGAGCCATCGCTAAATATAATTAAATCCGGTTGAGCCCGGGCATAAACTTTTTCAGCATCTCCTAAATTGTACGAAACTCGCAAAAACTCTTTGATCGTGTCAAAGTCCAGCCAAATATGTTCTATACCTAGCTGTTTTTGTTCGGTAATTAAAGGGTTAGAACTTTGAGTTTGAACGCTAATAACTTGGTAGCCGTCGGCTGCTAATTTACACATCAGCGAGTGGTTGAACTGAGCCAAACCTCCCACTCCGTGGTCTTCTGCGTACAGGAGTACGCGGGGTTTTTGTCGCAGCAAAATCGAACTACCGGCAGGTTGGAATTGAGGAGTGTTATTGGCAGCAAGCACTACGATGTCTTGCCATTCTTTTAAAGTAGTTAAGGCATAAGCATCAAATTCGATACCGTATTCTTGCGAAAAACCCTTAAAACTTTCTAACCATTTAAAAACAGTTTCTGTACCTGTAAAAGGAGTGTAATGAAGAGATTTCTCCAAACACTCGACCATCTCTGCCAAATATCCATCACGGTACATCCGCCACGCTATCGATACTAAGCACCTGTAACGTTCCTCGCCTTTCAAGTCGCGGATGTGCTGAGGTAAGTCTAGCCGCGCAAAAAATTTATCCATCATAATTTCCATATTTTTCATTACTTGGGAGCCGCCGGACATGAGATTGCTGTCGTGCTGGCGATAGCAGCTTAATATCTCTTTTAACCAAACTGACTTGCAGCCTTTTAAAGCTAAACGCAAGACAAAATCTAAATCTTCTGTTGGCGGAAAGCGAGGATCAAAACCCCCCAAGCGTTCCCACCACTCGCGCCGCAGCATCACCGCACTCAGCCGCACTGATTTGTACAAAACTAAGCTTTCTAAATCTAATTTGGGTGCTTCTTGCCAAGGCTTTACTCCGTAGATGCCTGCGTCCTTTTTGTCAACTATCAGCCAACCTGTCTGCACCAAATCTAACCTGGGGTCAGCGTCAAAGCAAGCAATTTGTTTTTCTAGTTTTTCTGGGAGGAAGAAGTCATCGCTATCGAGAAAAGCTAAAAATTCGCCTTTGGCTAGTTCGCAGCCGCGATTCCGAGCTATTGCTGCTCCTTGATTTTCTTGATAAACGTACTGAATTAAATCGAAGTAAGGCTCTAAATTTTGGCGGGTGTTGTCGGTCGAGCCGTCATCTACGACAATAATTTCCCAGTCTTGGTAAGTTTGGTCGATCGCACTTTCTACTGCTCTAAGTATATAGCAATCGCAGTTGTATGTCGGGATAATTACGCTGACTCGTACTGCTTTTTTGGGAAGTATGTTAGACATTAACTGTTGCCATTGTGGTAAGCTTCTTAATGATTGTATAGTTAGGGGAAATCCGTAAGCTTTAGCAATAGCACCGAGACGCTTTATCCAATCTATTACGGTTTTTCTAGCAGAGTAAGGAGTATAAGGAAAAGATTTTTGGTAATACTCAACCGCTGCTACCGGATGACCAGTATAGTACAAGTGCCATGCCATCCATGTCAGTGCTTCGTAGAAAGCAGGATTTTCTAACTCGCGGATGTGCTGTGGTAAATCGGGTTGGCTGAATAAATTCTGTTTTAATTTAATAAACAGATTTGCTTGTTTGAGAGATTTTTGAATTGACACATTTTTGTCATGCTGGCGATAACAGACTGTCACCTGCGGTAGCCAAGCAGCTTCGCAGCCTAATAGAGCTAAACGCAATAGTAAATCGGCATCATCTACGGAATCAAACTCTGAGTTAAATCCGCCTACAATTTGTAACCAATTTCGCGAAAACATCATTGCGCTCGGAAGTACGGGCATCTGTACTATCCATGCTTCTAAGTCTAATTTTGGTAAATATTCCCAACATTTGATATCAGAAATTGTCTCTCCTTGCTCGTTAACTAAACGCCAGCCACTATTGACAATTCCTAATGAATTTGACGAGCGAAACAGCGCTACTTGTGCTGCCAACTTATCTGGCAAAAAGAAGTCATCTTGATCTAAAAAAGCAATTAATTCACTTTGGGATTCCTGAATTCCTCGGTTGCGAGCCGCTGCTACTCCTTGGTTTTCCTGATAAAAGTAGCGAATTTTGTCAAAATAAGGCTGCAACGCTTGGCGAGTGTCGTCCGTTGAGCCGTCGTCTACGACAAGAATTTCCCAGTTTGTATAGGTTTGGCTCAACACGCTTTCCACGGCTTGTGCGATGTAGCGATCGCCATTATATGCAGGTATAATTACGCTGACTTGCGGTGTCGAATTTGCCATTGATATGAATTTACTCGGTGATAAGGAAGGGTTCGGGAAAATAACACGGATTTAGACGCGGATACACAGATTTTCGATCGTTGTTGGGTCTGTAAAATACAATTTTACTGATATTTGTGGCTATACTGCTGACAGCAAGCTCAATTTAAAATGTCAATCGGGTATTTTAGCGTGCATAAAATACAGATTCAAGGCCCTGGACGCCCTCGACCAATTGTTGCCATTCTGCTGATTTAGTCAGAGAATATGTATCTAAATGATGCCCTTTTGATAACGAAAAATTACCAAAACATTCTATCCAGTTTAACATTGTTTCTGTACTCAAAAAAGGCGTACACTGCAAAGATTCTTGAAGCCACTTCTGCATCCCGATGAGATCTTCTTGACAGTAAGCGTGCCACGCCTTCCACACTAAAAAGCTGTAGCGCACCCGGCTTTCTACCTTCGCCATCCACCCCTGCACCTGTTGTTGAGTAACAAATTGATCTTTTTCGCGATCGGAAAGTAAAGCTTTTTCGATCGCCTCAACAGACTCTGCGAGCATCCGCTCCTCTTTGAACAATTTCTCGGCCCGCTGCTTGCAAGCTTTGCCGATTTGGCTGCGCAATTCTGGATTCAGCGCCCAAGCTTCTACAGTTTCCGCCAATTCCCTCGCTGTTCCCTCTGGATCGGTATTCGGATCGGGCAACAACTTCCCAGTATCCCCGAGCCCTTCTGGAATGCCGCCGGCTGCCGAAGCAACTACAGGCAATCCTTTAGCCATCGCTTCCATGACTGCAAAAGAAGGTGCAGCATCGCCGAGAGATGTCAAAATGAAGATGTCGCTAGCATCCAGTAAATCTAAGATATCCCAGCGCTGTCCGATCAATTTCACGCGATCGCTCGCCCCTAATTCCCTAACAGCTTCCCTCAATTCTTTTTCTAGATCGCAATAGCTTCCCTCGCCATTTCCTGCCCAGACAAAATACAGTTTAGACCATACAGGAGACTGCTTCAATTGCTTGATTGCTTCGATCTGATATCGATGCCCTTTAACCGGTGCTAATCGAGCAGACGTGAAACAGACAATCGCATCTTCAGGAATTTCTAACTCTTGCCGCAGGCGTTGGCGAGCCGAAGGATTAGGAGGTGCAAAATATTCAGGAGAGCGCCCCAAATAAATGACTTGCCCCTTATCTTTGGGTAAATCAAAGTCATCGCATAATAAATTCAAATGTTCATAAGCGCCAACAATCACCGCTCTAGCTTGCAGGCAGTGATACAGCACTCCCTCTCGATAAGGCACTACATCCCCGTAGGCAAAACTTGCGTGATCGGGCATGACTAACCCGATTACCATCATGTATGGTATCCCCATCTGAATAACTACCTGTTTAACTGCAAAATTAGAATAGGGCCAGCCATCGCTAAAAATAATCAGATCGGGTTTATTTTTAGAAAAAATCTCTTGTGCATCCTCCGTATTTCTTAACACCCGCGCTAAATCTCTATGGCTGCTAAAATCCAGCCACAAGTGTTCTATACCTAACTCTCGTTCTCGCTCAACCAAGGGGCTAGAATGTTTGGTTTGCACGCAAGTGACTCGATAGCCCAACAAGGCTAACTGACAGAGAATGGCATGGTTGTACTGCGCTAATCCTCCCACGCCCGGATCGTCGGCGTTGTAGAGTAAAATGTGCGATTCCCTAGGGGATAGCTTCGCCGCGCGTGATTTTGGATGTGTAGAAATAGAACTCTGTTGCGATTCGGGCTGATGGGTCATAACCATCAAAATTATATCTTGCCATTCTCCTAACTGAGTCAGTGAATAAGCATCAAAATTGTCACCGTATTCTTCAGAAACGCTCTGAAAAGTTTCCAGCCAATTCGATACTGTTGCCGTGGGCGAAAAAGGGGTATATTGCAATGACTTTTCCAAACACTCTGCCATCTCTGCTAGATGACCGCCGCGATACATCCGCCATGCCATCCACACCAAGCATTGATAGCGTTCCTGTTTTTTTAACTGGCGGATTGACTGAGGCACATCAGGTCTGGCAAAGAATTTTTCCATCAGAATTTCTGTATTCTTCATTAGCGGAAAACCGCTTGACATGAGATTGGTATCGTGCTGGCGATAACAGGTAAGTATCTCTGTTAACCAAACTGATTTGCACCCCTTTAAAGTTAAACGCAAGGCAAAGTCTAAATCTTCCGTAGGGGGAAGCCCAGAATCGAAACCGCCCAAGTATTCCCACCACTTACTCCGCAGTAGCATCGCACTTGGGCGCACACATTTATAGAGAATAAAGCTTTCTAAATTTAATTTAGGCGCTTGCTGCCAAGGCTTGACTGCAGAAATATTTTGCCCTTTTTCATCTACCATGAACCAACCTGTTTGCACCATATCTAATGTGGGGTCAGCATCAAAGCAAGCTACCTGTTTTTCTAGTTTTTCTGGAAGGAAATAGTCATCAGCATCTAGAAAAGCTAAAAACTCGCCTTTGGCTAGCTGGCAAGCACGATTGCGAGCTATTGCTGCTCCTTGATTTTCCTGAAAAATGTAGCGAATTCTGTCAAAATAAGGCTGCAATACTTGATGGGTGCTATCTGTGGAACCGTCATCTACAACTATAATCTCGAAATTAGTAAAAGTTTGACATAGGACGCTTTCTACCGCTTGCACGATGTAGCGGCCGCCATTATATACTGGTATGATTACGCTGATTAGCGGTGTTCGATTGACTGTTGACATTATTTAGCTCGCTGTTAACCTATTCTTGTCTAGTTTATATTAATTTGGCTGAGATTTAGCACTATTTATTTGCCAGTCGGCAGATGTATTTACTTGAATTTGAAGTTTGACAAGTTGTACCATACAATAATACATGGAATTATTACTCAACAGGAACGCAAGAAGTGAATTCAGAAACAGCAGCGGTTGATTTTCAACAACAGGCAGAAATATATTTAGCTTTAGGGAAGTTGGAGAAGTCGATCGCACTTTGCCAGCAAATTTTGGCATCGCACCCCAATTCCGCCGAGACTTGCAAGACCCTGGGGAAGGCGCTGCAAGCTCAGGGTAAGCTAGAAGACGCAAGGTATTGGTATAAAGTTGCGATCGCCCTGCAACCGGATTTTGCCGAAGCTTTTGCTAACCTCGGCACTCTCTGCGCTACATTGCAACAGTGGCAAGAGGCGATCGCCTGTTACCAAAAAGCCATCTCCCTCCAACCGGACTTTGCAGGATTTTACCGAAATTTAAGCCGGATATTTACCCAAGTCGGTCAAGCTGAGGAAGCGGCTGATTGCTGGTATCAAGCACTCACGATCCAACCGACAGAAATAGCGGAAGAATATCTCGACTTAGGTAATACTTTGTTGGCGCAAAACAAGCGTGAAGAAGCGCTAGTTTGTTACCACCGTACCATTTATTTAAACCCCAGTTGTTGCGAGGCTTATTACCAGTTGGCAGCAACTGCTAGCCAACTAAAACAGTGGGACGAAGCTATTGTTCACTACCGCAAAGCTATTCAACTCCAGCCAGATATTTCTGAGCTTTATTACAAATTAGGCAATGTTTTTCAAGACAGCGGACGATTACATGAAGCGGTCGCCGCTTACCGGGAAAGTATTGAGTTAAATCCCAACTCTTTTTGGTCTTACTACAATTTAGGTAGTGTGTCGCTCAAGTTGGAACAATGGCAAGAAGCCGTCGTTGCTTACCGCACCGCTGTTGAAATTAACCCTGATTTTTCTTGGTGCTACTACAGCATCGGAGAAGCTTGCGGCAAATTAGAAAAATGGTCGGAAGCCGCCGCTGCTTACCAGCGAGCTATTGACTTAGATCCAAATTATTCCGGCTCTTTTCATAACTTGGGAGATGCTTTTTTTCAACTAGAAAAATGGTCGGAAGCTGAGGCTGCATACCAAAGGGCGATCGCACTTAATTCAGAATTCTTTTGGTCTCATTATAATTTAGCTTTAACTAAAGTTAAACTCCAGGATTGGTTAGGAGCAATCAGCGCCTACCAGCGGGCGATCGAACTCAACCCACACTTTTCTTGGACTTACCACAATTTAGGAGAAGCACTGTTAAAAACCCAGCAGTGGAAACCAGCCGCTGCCGCCTACAAGCGCGCTATTGAACTAAACCCCAATCTTTCTTGGTCTTATTACAATTTAGGCGATGCTTTGACTGAAATGCACGATTGGAATGAGGCTGTTTCCGCTTACCTTTGCGCCCTGCAAATCGAGCCTGAACTCCCGAACATCTACACCAAGTTAGGCGATGCTCTCATCAAAAGAACTCCGACCGATTTAGACGCAGCAACCAGCTACTATCACCACGAATTGCAGCCACTGCACCATCCTGAATTTTACTGCGAAATAGCCCAAAAGTTTGCCGAGAGCGATCGGCTTGACGCAGCGACAGTTTTGTACTTGATGGCATTAGAAATCAGACCAAAAGATCCAGCAATAGCCGGAAAATTGGCGGAAGTTTTGGATAAAAATCACTCGTCGGGCGATCGCAGTATATTATTAGAGTTGGAGACACACGATATTCGCGATCGGTACATTGCCCGAGTCGTCAAAGGCAAGACTTTTGGAGAAGTCGGCGGACTGTGGGGAACTGTCAACGAAAAAGTTTCTGTAGCTAGCAAATACGGTGCAGTTTCTCTGACAATGATTGATGTGATGCCCCCATCCGCACAACTTTGGCAAGATTTTCGCAGACGCATGGCAAGTTTAAATATTGCTAATTATAATTGTATCAGTCGAGAGATAACTCAGATTCAGCTTGCAGAAATTGGCGAGCCTTACGATGTCGTCCACTGTGCAGGAGTTTTGTACCATCATCCCCACCCTTTGCAAATTTTAATTAGCTTGCGTCAAATAACAGGGGAGTATTTAATCTTAACTTCAGCTATTACTCAAGAGGTTATAGAAAACGAGCGGGGACGCTACGAAATTCCAGCTTCTGGGGTAATCTTCATTCCCGCTTTAGACGAAGCAGAACGAGCTATCTTAAGCGCTTACTGGGAGCAGCACACCGGCGGCGCACCAATTTTCGGAGTAATTCAGAAAGCAGTTTTTGACATCAACGACTTTGGGCCGTGGTGGTGGCTGCCTACAGCTACTGCTTTAGAATCTATGTGTAAAGTAGCTGGATTTAAGGTTTTAGATAAAGCATTGACTTGGAACAATAATGCTATGACTCTGCTGCTAGGGATTTGATGATTGGTAAACCAACAATAACGTGCCGGACGCACCAAACTTTTAAAAACCAGGTTTCTGAGGGGATTATTTGTTTCCTTTCCCCAATATTTTTACTATAAACCTGGTATTTTCCGTAATTTCTAAATAAAATAGCTGCCAACATCTTTTGTGAAAACAGGAAAATAATTAATGAACAATTACCAACCAGGGACGGCACTAGGCAACATTTTAGTAGTAGACGATACGCCAGAAAACCTGCGCCTGTTGTCTACGATGCTTACTCATCGAGGGTACGCGCCCCGCTGCGTGATTAACGGAAAAATGGCTCTGAGAGCCTGCAATTCTAATCCGCCGGATTTGATTTTGCTCGACATAATGATGCCGGAAATGAACGGCTACGAAGTTTGTCAACACCTGAAGTCCGAACCAAAAACTCGCGAAATTCCGGTAATTTTTATCAGCGCTAAAGATGAAGTATTCGACAAAGTAAACGCATTTGCTGTTGGAGCCGTTGATTACATCAGCAAGCCATTTCAGTTTGAAGAAGTGCTCGCCCGCATCGAAAGTCACCTCACCCTGCGGAATTTACAAAAGCAGCTAAAACAACAAAATATGCTGCTTCAAGAAGAAATCAACAGCCGCTTAGCCGTTGAAAAAGCAATTCACGAAAAAAACCAAATTCTGCAACAAGAAATTAGCACCCGCCGCGCCGTTGAAAAAGCTTTGCAAGAGCAAAATTTGCTCCTCCAACAAGAGATATCGAACCGCCAGCGCGCCGAATCTGCTCTCTTAAAATCTAACCAAGAATTGGCGCGTTCAAATGCGGAACTAGAACAATTTGCTTATGTGGCTTCTCACGACTTGCAAGCGCCTTTAGCAACAATTGCTAGTTATGCTCAACTTTTAGAAAAACGCTACAAAGATCAACTCGACAGCCAAGCTAGTAAGTTTATTGGCAATATCGTTCACGGCTGCACGAGAATGCAAAATTTAATTGACGATTTACTCGAATATTCGCGAGTGGGCAGGAGTCAGAAACCTTTTCAACTGACAGATTGCAATCAGGCAGTCGAGCAAGCAATCGCCAACTTGCAATGGGCGATCCGCGACACTCAAGCAGTTGTTACTTACAGCGAATTGCCAGCGGTAATGGGGGATATTTCTCAACTCGTACAGCTATTTCAAAATTTAGTCGGCAATTCGATTAAATATCGCCAAGATGCACCGCCTGTGGTTCATATTACCGCTGGCAAACAGGAGAAAGACTGGTTATTTTCGGTTTCGGATAATGGAATTGGGATTGCGACCCAGCATCAAGAACGCATCTTTCAAATTTTCCAGCGCTTGCACACTCAAAAAGAATATTCTGGGACAGGTATTGGTTTAGCAATTTGTCAAAAGATTGTGGAACGTCACGGCGGATCTATTTGGGTTGATTCGCAGCCGGGGCAAGGTTCAACTTTTTACTTTACTATCGCTTAATTGAGACATCTTTTCGGCATAATGTAGAAGCTAGAATGCTGCACAATACAATTTGAATTAAATATTATATTTAACTGCAGAAGCTATAAGGTACAATGTAGAAGTTAATAGCATTTAAAAATTAAATAAAAAAATGAATAATTGGGGATGACTTGTGACTATTGGGGGTTGAGATCGCGAGGCTAAAGTTGCATTTTTTTTTAAAACTCGTATAAATTGGAAGTTAGAAAAAAAAATGTTTTGCGTTGACACTTTAGTCATTGCGTGATATAATTATAAATCTCAAACACATTTTTTGTAGCGCTCGCTTACACCGCAATGTGAGCGCCGATGTAGGTGTAAGTGGAATTAAATAGCTGCCCCGGAAATCACAGGTAACATTTAAGTTTGTTTAACAGTTTTTTGATTAATAGTTATTATGAAAGCAGTTTTTAACTTAGCTTTGCCTCCTCTCTGCTTTAAAGTTCTGTTAGTAGAAGACAACCCTCAAGAAGCCGAGCTGATTGAAGATTTGCTGTCAGAAATTGGCGGTCAACAGCGTATACTGCTGACGAAAGTAGAACGCCTCAGCGAAGCGCAGCAGCGATTGAATGAAGAAATTTTTGACATAATTTTATTAGACCTTTCACTGCCAGACAGTCTGGGAATCGAGACGGTTGCTCGGGTACAAGAGTATGGAGTAAATGTGCCGATCGTAGTTTTGACTTCCCAAAATGACGAAGAGCTTGCCCTGCGGTTGATTTCGGTCGGGGTACAGGATTATTTAGTAAAAAGAAAAATTGACGGCGAACTGTTAATTCGATCGCTCCGTTACGCCATAGAACGCCAAAACAGTCAAGATGCTTTGCGAAAAAGTGAAGAAAAATATCGCTCGGTGGTCGAAAATTCCCTGATCGGAATTGCCATCATTGCTCCAGTTGTTAACAGCGAAATTCCTCAAAATTGCAACTGGATAGAAGTTAACGATGCGCTGTGCAATTTGCTGGGCTACGAGCGCTATGAACTCGTACAAAAGAATTGGCTAGAGTTGACTCATCCAGAGGATTTTGATGCCAATTTGAAACAATTGTCTCAAATGTTAGCAGGTGAGAGCGATGGTTGCATCTTAGACAAAAGATGGATCAGAAAAGACGGCGAAATAGTTCACACGCGAGTTTCCCTGCGCTGTATCCGCCGCCTGGACGGGTCGATCGACCGGATTATCGAAGTAGTGTTGGACGTGAGCGATCGCTACCGCTACGAAGCCAAACTGAAAGCGTCAGAAGAATTTTTAAACCACACCATAAATGCTACGCCAGACCCAATTTTTGTCAAAGACGAGCAACACCGCTGGATGATATTAAATGATGCTTTTTGTCAGTTGATCGGCAAATCGCGGCAAGAACTGCTCGGCAAATCAGATTATGACTTTTTCCCCAAATCAGAGGCTGATGTTTTTTGGACAAAAGATGAAGAAGTATTGACAACGGGTATCTGCTTGGGAACTGAAGAAAACTTCACAGACACTGCCGGAAAAGAACACATTATCTCTACCAAAAAAAGCGTATTTAAAACATCCGATGGCAGTAAAGTAATAGTAGGCATAATTAGAGATTTTACCGAATACAGACGGCAGCAAAAAGCCCTGCAACAAAGCGAAGCTCGATTTCAAAAACTGGTAGCTAACCTGCCGGGAGCAATTTATCAATTACGAAGGTCAGCAACGGGAGAAATATCTTTTCCCTACGTCTCTTCAGGCAGCCGCCAACTGTACGAATTAGAAGCAGAAGCAATCGAGCAAAATGCGGAACTGATTTTCAGCGGAATTCACGCAGACGATCTCTTAGATTTAAAAGCATCGATCGAAATTTCTGCCGCTACCTTGGAACCTTGGCAGCAGCAGTGGCGGCAGACTTTGCCATCGGGAAAAGTTAAGTGGCTGCAAGGAGCGGCGAGACCGGAAAGGCTCAATAATGAGACAAACTCTGGGACTGAAGGCGATATTCTCTGGGACGGTTTAGTGATGGATATTACTGAATTAAAGCAGGCACAAACAGAGCGCGACCGCTTTTTTACCATCTCCTTAGACTTGCTTTGTATTGTAGGTTTCGACGGCTGTTTTAAACGTTTAAACCCTGCTTGGTCAACGGTTCTAGGTTACAGTAGTGCTGAACTTTTTGCCAAGCCGATGATCGAATTTGTGCATCCAGACGATCGACAAGCTACCGCAGCCGAAGGGGCAAAACTAATAGCAGGTACCTCCAGTATCTCGTTTGAAAACCGCTATCTTTGCAAAGACGGTTCTTACAAATGCCTCCTGTGGACTTCATCGCCATTTAGTGAAGAAGGTTTAATCTACTCAGTCGGTCACGACATTACCTCTCGCAAACAAGCCGAGTCTAAACTTCAGCGACAAGCAGTAGCAATGGCCGCTGCTTATGACGGTATCGCGATCCTCAATGCTAGGGAAGAATATATTTATTCTAATCAGGCTTATCTGCAAATGTACGGCTTTTTAAATTCCTCCGATTTATTAGGAAAAAGTTGGAAAATCCTTTATGAAGAAGCAAAAGTTCAAGAAATTGAACGAGAAATCCGCCCGGCTCTCCATGAAAAAGGATACTGTAATATAGAAACAACAGGTCAGCGGCGAGACGGTACTCTTTTTCCTCAAGAACTTTCGCTGACTATGCTTGCAGGTGGGGAGATAATTTCCATAGTCCGCGATATCACTAATAGAAAACAGGTAGAATCAGCACTGCGATCGAGTCAGCGCCGCTACCAAACTTTAGCAGAAGCATCGCCAGTTTGCATATTCCACACCGACACCTTGGGAAATTGCCTTTATGTGAATCAGCGGTGGAGCGAAATTACGGGATTTAACCCAGAATTAGCAGCAGAAAGAGGCTGGATGAATACCATACATCCCGATGATGTAGAGCGGGTGAAAAATGAATGGCATCGAACAATTATTGACAAAATTCCTTTTAAATCAGAATACCGCTTTCAGCGTCCAGACGGTCGGGTAATTTGGGTGATCGGTCAGGCAATTGCAGAAATCGGAGACAAGCAGGAAATAAAAGGCTATATCGGCACTATTACTGATATTAGCGATCGCAAACAAGCAGAACTAGATTTGCTGCGAGTTACTCAAGCCGTAGAAAGTACCAGCGACGCGATCGGCATTGCTGACTTGGCAGGGCGATCGATCTACCACAATCAAGCCTTTGTTCAGCGGTACGGCTACACAGCAGAAGAACTGAACACAGCAGGCGGAGCAACGGTACTTTACCCCCAAAATCAAGTGCTGGTAGAAATGTTTAAAACGCTCCGTAAAGGCAAATCTTGGCAAGGCGAACTCAAAATCAAAACTAAAACCAACGAACTACTAACGACTTTATTTCGCGCCGACTGCATTAAAGATGAAACTGGCAATTTAATCGGGCTAGTGGGAGTAATTACCGACATCACCGAACGCAAACAAGCCGAGATGGCGCTGCTGCTGCAATTAAGGCGAGAACGGCTGGTAGTTGCCATGCTCGATCGCATTCGCTCCTCCCTCAATTTAGAAGAAGTCCTGACAACTGCTGTTGAACAAGTGCGACAATTTTTGCAAACAGACCGCACAGTTATTTACCGTTTTAATCCCGACTGGAGCGGCTTTGTAGTTGTGGAATCTGTGGCTGACAATAGAATTTCGCTGCTAAATTTTAACAATATTGATGGCTGTTTTAAAGAAAAATTTGTTGATATTTATCAGCAAGGCTGTATTAGAGCTATGGAAGATATTTACCGGGAAAATTTGACGGAATGTCACATGAAATTTCTCGAAGGATTTGAAGTAAAAGCTAACTTAATAGTGCCGATTTTACAAGCACGAGAAAGCATTTCCCAAGCCCAACCTACCGCAGAAAATCAGCTCTGGGGACTGCTAATCGCCCAGGATTGCAGCGGCCCCCGTTCCTGGGATTCCTCAGAAATAGAATCCCTCCGGCAACTTTGCGTGCAATTGGCGATCGCGATCCAGCAATCGACGCTATTTAAACAAGCACAAACCGAAATTGCCGATCGCAAACTTGCAGAATCTGCCCTCCAACAAGCCAAAGAAGTCGCAGAAAGCGCCAACCGCGCCAAAAGCGAATTTCTCGCCAACATGAGTCACGAACTGCGCACGCCTTTAAACGGCGTTTTAGGTTACGCTCAAATCTTGAAAACCGACAAAGACTTAAGTTCAGATCAGCAAGAAAGTCTCAGCAATATTCAACAGTGCGGTCAACACCTGCTGATGTTAATCGATGATGTTTTAGACCTTTCCAAAATCGAAGCTAGAAAAATGGAACTCTACCCGGAAGAGTTAAATTTTCTAACTTTTACGAAAAACATTGCCGATCTATTTCAGATGCGGGCATCGCAAAAACAAATTTCCTTCAATTACGAACAAGTATCTCCCCTGCCTAGTTGCGTTCGTGTAGATCCAAAAAGATTGCGCCAAATTCTCATGAATTTACTCAGCAATGCCGTTAAGTTTACTAACAGCGGATGTGTGAATTTTAAAGTCGGCTATGTCGGCACAGGTGCCTGGAGTCAAGGGCAAGGCGAAAATTATGAATTATCGATTTTGAGTTCGGAACTGAAAGAAAATTATATGCGCTTCGCCCACAATTCGAGCGCAGAAAAACACGCTTTAAAAGTTCGTTTTCAAGTCGAGGATACCGGTATAGGAATAGACCGAAGCAAGTTAGAAGAAATATTTTTGCCATTCCACCAAGTAGGAGGCAATACATTTGTTGAAGGTACAGGTCTCGGACTCTCGATCAGCCAGAAATTAGCGAAAATGATGGGCAGCGAAATTGGCGTCAACAGCACTTTGGGAAAAGGCAGCACTTTCTGGCTGGATTTAGAATTGCCCGCAGTCCAACGGTACTTGGAGGTGTCTCCTTTGCGGGAAAAACCCTGGCTTGTCGGTTTTGTTGGCAACAAGCGGAAAGTGCTAATCCTGGATGAAAATCAACTAAATCGCGATTTGTTGTGCAGGCTGCTGGGGCGTTTGGGATTTGAAGTTGCAGAAGCACAAAACCGTCAAGAATGCCTCTGCAAAGCAATTGAATTTCAACCGGATGTGATTTTTATCGACTTGGGGATGCCTGTAATGGATGGCTTAGAAACTGCCAGAAGACTGCGCGATTTACCAGAATTAAAAAATGTCGTGTTAATCGCTATGTCAGCTAGCATTTTGGAGGCGGCGCAGCAAGAGAGAATCCTCGCAGGGTGCAATGATTTTCTTCCCAAGCCGATCGCAGCAAATCACTTTTTGACACAGTTGCGCGTGCATTTGGGCCTAGAATGGATTTACGGGGAAGCTTCGGAAAACAAAAAGCGCAAAACTCCCAGTTTGTCACCCGCATCGGATTTTCCTGCTTATTCTTCTCTGTTACCTGCGGCTTCTGAGTCCGTAGCAAAACTTTTGAAACTCGCAGCTATGGGCGACATTGAAGAAATTTTTGATGAGAGTGCTAAGCTGGAGTGTTTAGAACCTAAATTAGTACCGTTTGTCTCGAAGCTGCGCCAACTTGCTAAGGGATTTCAGCTCAAACAAATTCGGAATACTTTAAAGCAATATATCGAGGGGAAGCAGTCATAGTTTTTTATATTTTAGATTAATGAATTGAAGAATTGAAAATGACAGATGAAGATCGTGGTTGGGTACACTAGCCAGCAGTTGCATTTAAGTTGTATGTTGAGTGCGGGCTTTCCTGCCTACCCCACAAAAGTGAAAGTTTATTTGGGAGCATCTCAATGAAAGCAGCCAAGCTAAAAATTGGAGTTAGGAGTCAGGAGTCAGGAGTCAGGAGAAAAGAGTCAGAAGGAAGAAGTCAGGAGCCAGAAGAAGTGTTTTTACAAATATGAGATGCTCCCGTTTATTTTACCATACAATTTAAAAGCGGATTAACTTATCAACCGCGCCGGACGGTTAGGAGTTTCTTAATTGCACTTTCTCCATCCGGTCGATTGCTTGTTCTTTCTCTCTTAGATAACTAAAGCCTTATTCCTTCTTCTATACCATTTAGTTTGACCTCGAAAAAAACAGCGAAGCGGAGGGAAACCTCCTATCTTACTGAAAATTAGTCGATCGCGCTTTCATGCCTTGTTGATACCGCCGCGTTATTTCGCCGGAAATCGGGCAATTGTCGAGCGGGGAATTGTCAGTGTCTGCGGCAGTAAATCCGCACATTAAATAAGTTATTTTGCCGCTTCAGAAGTTGCCCTCGCAGAGTTCGATTAGCTGCGGTTAAATGCCAGATATTGGGCACAGCATAGATTTTGAGCGGCGCCTCCTGTGGCTCGCTATTACCGTGTTTTGTACTATTTAAAACCACAATTTTCTGGTAAACTAAAGTGTAAAGTTGCCTTTCATCCCTAGACTGAAGTCCCTGGGTTTTCAGGCTATTTTTTGACAATGGAGTTTTTGAGAGAGTTGGGATTGAAATTACTTTGCCTCAGTAACGGCCACGGAGAAGACGCGATCGCCCTTCGCATCTTGCGGGAACTGCAACAGCACCCGCATCCCCCAGAATTAGCCGTGTTTCCGCTAGTGGGCGAAGGGCAAGCTTTCGCTCAACTAGAAAACGCCCGCATCATCGGCCCGGTGCAGCGAATGCCTTCGGGCGGCTTTATTTACATGGACGGGAGGGAATTTTTGCGCGATGTTAAAGGCGGTCTGCTTCAGTTGACCCTAGCTCAGTTTAAAGCCATCCGCGCTTGGGTGCGATCGCAACAACAGTCTGGGAATCAAGACGGCGTTATTTTAGCCTGCGGGGATATTGTACCGCTGCTGTTTGCTTGGCTGGGCGGCGCGCCCTACGCCTTTGTGGGTACGGCAAAGTCGGAGTATTATTTGCGCGACGAGGAGGGGCCTCTGGCTCGCAAATCCCGAGCCTTTGGTTGGTGGGGTTGCCCGCGATCGGTTTATTTGCCTTGGGAGCGTTGGTTGATGACTCGATCGCGCTGTCGGGCAGTTTTTGCCAGGGACGCGCTAACCGCCGAGACTTTACAAAAGCTGGGAATTCCGGCTTACAACCTCGGAAACCCGATGATGGACGGACTCGAACCGGAAAATCCAGCCGGTTTTTACGGCCCTGACGCAGAGTTTCGCGAAATGGAGCGATCGCTCGTCATCACCTTACTCCCCGGTTCTAGAGCGCCGGAAGCCTATGCTAATTGGCTGCTAATTGTAGAGGCTGTAGCCGGAATTTTGTTGCTGTTTGCCGATCGCAAATTGTTATTTTTCGGAGCGATTTCCCCTGAGTTAAATCTAGAAGCTTTGCGACCTATTTTAGAATTTTTCGGCTGGCGGCAAGACGGCGAAACTAGAACGCAGCGGCGAGAAGGAAGTATTTTGCGACCTCCTGTTTCTAGCGCTCGAGAAATTCAAAAAGAATCTCCTAATTTGCTATTGCCCTTGACATTTGTGCAGAGAAACGCCACGATGATTTTGACTCAGCAAAGTTTTAACGATTGTTTGTACGAAGCCGATTTAGCAATAGCAATGGCAGGAACGGCTACAGAACAATTTGTAGGTTTAGGAAAACCCGCGATCGCCATTCCCGGAAACGGCCCGCAATTTACTCCTGCTTTTGCAGAAGCTCAAAGTCGCTTGTTAGGCCCGTCATTAATTTTAGTCAAACATCCCGCCGAAGTTGCCGCCGCCGTGCAGTCTTTGCTCCGCGACCCCGACAGGTTGCAGCTAATCGCTGAAAATGGCTTGCGCCGCATGGGAGAACCCGGTGCCGCAGCCAGAATTGCCGAGTGTTTAATTCAGCGGTTCGGCGGTGAATACAGCAGTTCTCAATTGCCGGAAATTCACTAGGGACAAAACAATTTTGTGTTCCTGCCCAGTATCTTTAATACTACTTTCTTTTAAAAAAATCTTGTTCGCTAACTACTAATTTCCGTAGGTGCGCCGAGGCGCACCTTACTAATACTGCATCCGCAGAAAATTTCAATTCGCCGTTTTTTCTGAAGATTGAACCCAGAAATCAGTCTGAGGAATTTTAAAATCAGACTTAACCAAAACTCCCGGTTCTCGCTGCACCGGCAGCACATCTAAAGTATCCGTTTGCGCGCAATATTTTAAATCTTCAATAACACCTAAACCGAGGAGGCGCTGGCCGTGGCTGGCCCTTTCCAACAATTCGTGCAACCTATCTTGCCAGTGGAGATAAAGAGCAATAGCCGCAAATACTTCATCGTTACCAGCAAAATCGCTCGCAGGAATACCGCTTTCTGCTAGCAGACTTTGGGCGATCGCACCAGCACAAACCGTATCTTCCAACGAATAACCCCCTTCCCAACCAGAACCCACAATCCAAATAGTTTCCGGCTGTTTATTTAACAAAAACTGCACCGCAGATTTGCGGTTAATCAAAGCCGCCGTTAACACAGTTGCAGCCGCTTGCACTCGTTCCAGAGCCCGAGTACCGTTAGTTGTGCTGATAAAAATTCGCTTCCCAGTCACCTTTTCTGGCGTGCAGTCGAAGGGGGAATTCCCCATGTCAAATCCGTCAACTTTGCTGCCGCCGCGCTCTCCCGCGCGAATCCGCTTATCTGCAGGCCATTTTTCGCTCTCGGCCATCAGCTTATCTAAATCGCTGAAAACTTGGACAGCTTCCGCCCCATTATTCAGGGCCGTTGCCATTGTCGTAGTCGCCCGCAGCACATCAACTGCGATCGCGCAAGCCGGCATTTTGTCGGCTGGCGTAAGTTCCGGGGTATGGTAAATAAAAAGCTTCACTTTTGGGCTACCTGCGATAAATCCTCATCAGCAATAATAATGGAAAGTGGATAATAGAAAATAGAGTCGAGTCCTCAAAAGCAGAAAATATGTCAAAACAGCTAAATTCAAACCCCGCCCCCACCGCCATTACCGCACCAATTGGACTCCTGGCAGGTTTTACCTATCCTTTGCGAGCTTTCACGCTGATTTTGCAAACTCCCAAGCTGTGGACTTATGTATTAGTTCCCGTGGTGCTAAATTTTATAATTGGTATCGGTCTTTATTTAAGCTTGCTATTTCCCAGTTTGGCAGGAATAGACGTTTTAGTTGCCGATTTGTCCGTCCGATTTAATGCTCTAATTGCGAGTTTTCCAGCTTGGTTGAGCTTTCTCGGAGTGTTAACAGTCGCTTTCGGCTGGCTGCTGCGCGTACTCCTAGTGTCAGGACTTTTGCTGATAATTGGATTTTTGTTAGTGCAGTTTGGCGTGATTTTAGGTTCGCCCTGGTACGGCAAACTTTCCGAACAATTGGAACTCCTGCGGAACGGTCAATTGCCCGCAGAAGCACCAATGAATTTGGCGAATAGTTTTCGGGATATTCAAAGGGCGATCGCCTTTGAACTGCGAAAACTACAAATTTTGTTGAGCGTCGGTATACCGCTGCTGCTGCTAAATTTTCTCCCTGGAGTAGGCTCTATTCTTAGCAGTTTGGGTGGCGTAGCTTTGGGCGCGACTATTGTCTGTTTGGACTTTTTAGATGCACCTTTAGAGAGGCGGAGGCGACCTTTTCCGGAGAAGTTGGAGATAATTCGGGCGAGTTTGCCGGCCAGCGGGAGTTTTGGTGTGGTTTGTTTGGGTTTGGTGAGCATTCCGCTGTTGAATCTGTTGGCGATTCCGCTGTGCGTGACGGCGGGAACTTTGTTTTTTTGCGATCGCATTTGGCCGGCCCGCTTTGCCTCAGAAGAAACTCATAGCGATCGAGAAACTAACATTACCAATTAAAAACTAGGGAGATGCTTCTTCCTTCGGCTGACTCTGGGAGTCAAGACCCAAAAACGGGCTTAAAAACAGCCAGCTAATGAAGAAAAAGGATGCTGTAAATAGCTGGACAATATCGATCGCCGACAAATATCCGTCAGATAATAGTGCAATAGTTCTATCTGTCAGCCCGAATATCCAAGAGAGAATCCCAAACAGCCAAATGCCTTTTTGGAGGATGGGCAAAAATGCTAAAACTTCGGAATTTTGCTGGTTCATTGATTTAGCCCTTGTTTGCGAAGAATCTGATTAACCGGGGCACCCCAAGGGCTTAAGGATTTTTGGTGTCTCCTCGGATTCCCTGTGTTATCTATATGTTAAGAAATATTTCCATAGCTGACAACGCGCCCTGGGAGGTATTTCCGCATCTATCTTAAGAGGTAGTAGGAGTGCCAAGAAAGAGTGATATTTGCTACACTTTGGCGGGATGCGCGATCGGGCTCTAGCCGACTTTTGTCATTAGTCCCAGGCCCTTGATATAGTGGCTCACAGGCTACGTAAAAGAGCGAAACCACAAACTATGCTATTTAACAGTATTGAATTTTTAGTATTTTTTGCGATTGTTTTCACCATATATTATTTCCCTCCCTTGCAAAAGCTGCAAGTTCCCATCCTCATAATTGCGAGCTTTATTTTTTACAGTTGGAGCGCCCCCGCACTGCTACTTATCCTGCTGCTATCAATTATTATCAACGCTACGGCTAGCTTTCAAGTTGCCCGCATTTCCGACAACAAACAGCGATTTTTTTGGGCTTTATCGGGAGTAGTTCTCAATCTATTAATTTTGAGCTTGTTTAAATACGCCGGTTTGCTAACTAACTTTGTTGCGGATGTTTTTAATATTGCTCGAACCGAAGGCAGCATTGCTTATTTATTCTTAAAATTGCCTCTACCGCTCGGCATTTCTTTCTACACATTTGAAGGCATAAGTTTAATCGTAGACGTACTGACTCAAGAAAACAAAAGCGAAACCGAAGCAAACGCTTACGTCTCGCCCAACTTTAGCCAACACCTGCTAAATACTTCATTTTTTATTAGCTTTTTCCCCACTTTACTGTCAGGCCCGATTTTAAAATCCAAGACTTTTTATCCCCAGATTGTTCCTAAATACTTTAAAGACATTTCTTGGCATTTCATTTTTAGATCGCTCACAGTCGGCTACTTCCTAAAAATGGTCATCGCCGACAACTTAAAAGACTATACCTTCTGGATCAGCTTTCCCTACTACCAAGGATTTGGAACTATTACCAACCTGACGCTGCTGTTCGGCTACTCAATACAAATCTTCGCCGATTTTGCAGGTTACTCCTTAATTGCGATCGGTTTTGCTGCTGCTTTGGGTTACACAATTCCCGAAAATTTCGACTTTCCCTACATCTCCCGTTCCCTCTCCGAATTCTGGAGACGGTGGCACATTTCCCTCTCAACTTGGCTCAGAGATTATCTATACTTTCCCCTCGGCGGAAACCGCAAAGGAAAAATCAGAACGTATGTTAACTTAATCACAGTAATGACATTAGGAGGACTGTGGCACGGGGCTGCTTGGAGTTATGCAGTTTGGGGAATTTATCACGGACTTGGTTTAGCCGTAGAACGCTTTTTTGGCTTAGATAAATCAAAAAAAAAATCGCCAGAACCAAATCAATCAGAAACCCAACCAATCGGACAGCAATTATTATTTGACACTCTTAGTGTTTTAGGAGTTTTCTCTTTTGTTTCCGTGGGCTGGCTGCTTTTCAAACTGCCTCGGTTTGCAGAAGCAGTTGACTTCGCTGTTACTTTAGTTCGCAACTATCAAGTCAAGCCCGGTTGGAGTCAAATTATTCCGACGCTAATTTTTTCCATACCCGTAGTAATTTATCACATTCCTCATTTTCCCACTTGGCACAATCTGATGAAACAAGATTCAAATAAAAACGCTCAAAAAGTCTGGAGCATTTAACAAGACTTAGCTTGAGGAATTATGTTAGCCATTATATTCCTCCACAGCGGCAACTCGAAACAATTTATTTATTTCCAATTCTAGAAGGTGTTCTATGTTTGTCAAATTCCAGTTGCGATCGATTTTGCGCCCGGTACTAATTTTTCTGTTTCTAATGAGTTTTTATCAAGTGCTCGTCAGCGGCGGAGTTTTGCCAGCTTCTGACGGAGTTAGCCTGATTCAAAATAATATTGTCAAAGCTCAAAGGTATGTATATCAGGATGATGGCGATCTAAAAATGGTAATCGTAGGTAGTTCCCTAGCTGGCAACATTAATGTAAAACACATTGGAGAGGGCGTAAAAAGCATAGCTTTTGCGGGAGGAGCAAGCCAAACAGGTTTAGAAATAGTTAAAAGAAGTAAAAGCAAGCCTCGGATCGTTTTGGTAGAAATTAATGATACTATTATCCGCAAAATAGATGCCAACTTAGTTGATGATTTGTATCACCCTATTTTTTATTGGCTGCGTCAGTATCTGCCCATGATGAGAGAGGAATACCGTCCCGTTAGCGTTCTTATTGATTATTTAAAAAGTCGAAGGCCGCAATATACAAATCTTTCAAAAGAAAAATTAGACAGCTTAGAAGCTCGCAATCTTACTCCCGAACTAGCGCAAAAAGGCATCCAAATGATAGTGGATGTGGAAAGCAAACCTCTGTCTAAAAACGATACCACAAACATTAAAAAACAAGCTGAGTTTATTAAAAGTCAAATCGCCGAAATCAAAAAAAATAGCGCGGTAAAAGTAGTTTTATTTGACATACCGCTAGAGTCGCGAGTTAACGCTGCAATCAGGAGAAAGCAAGTAGCAGAATTGACGAAAAAGCTGTTTCCGTCCGACCGTTTTAAATGGCTGCCGCCCCCGAAAGAGCGAGAGTGGCGTACCAATGATGGCGTCCACTTGATCCGCAGCGACGCTAGAGATTTTGCCAAGTTTTTGAGAGATAATACTATTTTAGATTTTAGATTTTAGATTTTAGATTTGGCATGACTTATTCCATGATGGGTTTGGATCGCGGGCCTACAGTTGCATTCTTTGTTTGGATAGAAATAAATTGCTGAGCACGGTATCGGCGGGTTCTTTTGCCACCGCCCCTAGAAAAGAAAGCTTGTAATTTTATTTGAAGTGTGTCATACTACATAATGAGCAAGTTTGGTTCAAGAATGATCGTGAGGTTTGTACTGAGGAGGGAGAGTTATCAAAGCCCTAAAAGCCACAGGACAAACAATTTGATTATCAAAATCAACCGGACTTGATGTCTGTTCAGCGTCAATAAAATCGAACAATGCCACGCTTAAATCAGATTATCGCGATCGAAAAAGGCATCAAAAGCCGATCCGTCCAAGAACTCGCAGAAGCTCAAAAAGCACTCCAGAAGCCCGCTGTGCTTTCTGGAATCTCCCGTACTTACCGCCCCAAAGACGAAGAAGGCGAACAACTGCCGCCAGAGTCCAAAAAAGTTGAAGTCAAAGCCGAAGAGATTATCCGCAAAACGACTGAAGTTTTGACCAAACTCTTCGACGTAACCGCAACCAAAGATTGGACAAATTGTAGCGCCCGCGCTGACGTAACTGTAGACGGAAACGTGCTTTTGAGCCAAGTGCCTGTCAGCTATTTGCTATTTATTGAAAAGCAGTTAGCAGATTTGCAAGCATTCATCAAAAAACTTCCAGTCTTAGATGCTTCCGAGACTTGGAACTTCGATGCTTCGGCAGACTGCTGGGCTACAGAACCGGTGCAAACTCTCAAGACTTTTAAAACTCCGCGCAATCACGTTAAAGCTGAAGCTACCGAACACCATCCGGCGCAAGTCGATGTTTATTACGAAGATATTACGATCGGCTACTGGCGGACTGTCAAGTTTTCTGGAGCTTTGCCAGCACGGCGGATCAATGAGTTGCTGCAAAGGGTGGAAATCTTGCAGCAAGCTGTTATGTTCGCCCGCGAAGAAGCTAACAATTCTGAAGTTGAGGAACAGAGAGTGGGAGAGCGAATTTTTCAGTTTATTTTCCGCTGATTGCTTGCTTTTTTGATAGTTATGGTTTAAGATATAAACAGAGTACAAGTTCAAACTCAAACTTCAACTTAAACCGTACAAATGTGATAGTGCAGGTTCGACTCCTGTCCCTCCTACCCAAAAAAGGGGGGTAGCCCAATTGGCAGAGGCAGCATTGC
Source organism: Microcoleus sp. TY_ISSM_2_bin.22 (assembly GCA_025937335.1). Lineage (GTDB taxonomy): Bacteria > Cyanobacteriota > Cyanobacteriia > Cyanobacteriales > Microcoleaceae > Microcoleus. The sequence continues at coordinate 1,786 of JAICRN010000002.1, read as the reverse complement.
GTACAAATTCAACAGCAAGCTATTACTCTAAACTCAGCATTCACCGCCGATCGCTAAAACGAATGTCAGGAAAATCACATCATCGAGGTTGCTGGCTCATATCCAGCCCCCTCTACCAAACGCAGGGGGGTAGCTCAATCGGTAGAGCGCGATGCTATTAATCTTAAATCCTTGACTTAAATGTGATAGCGTGCCCAAATGGGCGGTAAATAGAAACCCAGTAGTAAGGTCAGAACTACTGGGTTTTATGCTAATTTATCAATCAAAGTGATACGACTTCCCCAAAAAAGAATGCAAAAGCAAGCTCTAAACCGATACAGCGTCAGTCATTTCCAATCTAAAATCTAAAATCTAAAATCTAAAATGGTATGATTTACTGCATCAATCCTCAATGCGAACAACGCGAAAATCCTGCTGCTGCTCAAAATTGTCAGGCTTGCGGCACGGTTTTGTTAATTGCCGATCGCTACCGCATCCTTAAACCAGTGCGATCGCCCAATCCCGCACGCCCCACAGACATCTTTGAAGTCGAAGATTTGGGAACAGGGGAAAACGAATGGGGAACTGTCAAAATTTTAAAAGTCTTGAAACACACCCACAATCCCGATTTACTTCGCTTGTTACAGCAAGAAGCGCGAGTTTTGATTTGGCTTGCCGGAAAGGGCCAAGTTCCCCAAGTCGAACCTGACGGTTATTTCCAGATTCCACTGCCCAATAATTCCCAGAAATTGTCTTGTTTGGTAATGGAAAAAATTAGCGGAGAAAACTTGGCAGAATTCTTAACTAAAAACCAGTACGTTTCTCAAAAGCTCGCTCTTGATTGGCTGCAACAAATGCTTCATATTTTGCAGGAAATCCACAAATATCATTTAGTACATCGGGATATTAAGCCATCCAACCTGATGCTTGCAGCGGATGGGAAATTGAGATTAATTGACTTCGGCGCTGCAACAGAAGCAGATATAGATACCGCACCCATAGGTTCTGCTGGATACGCCGCACCGGAACAAATTGCAGGTAAAGCAGGCGTGCGATCGGACTTTTTTGCCCTGGGGCGTACTTTTGTACATTTATTAACAGGCATAAAGCCGATCGACTTTCCCGTTAATGAAAAAACTGGTAAAATTAATTGGAGGAACCAGGCTGTAGATATTGACCCGTTACTCCTAGACTCGATCGACGAATTAATGGAACCGCTACCGGAAAACCGACCTGAAAATACCCAAGTTATTTTAGAAAAATTAAAAATTCACGACGCAGACCCCCTGCAAAAGGGGGATGCAACATCGCTTCAATAAATCTCTTCCAACCGGCGAAAATCCCGCTCAACTTCCGCCCACAAAGCCCGATTGTGAGGGTCAGTTTTCACAGCCTTTTTCAAATAAATTCTCGCCTTATCAACCTGCTTTTCTCCGATCAAATGCCGTCCCCAGCGCTGATAGGCGATCGCCTGCCACTGGCGCACCTCCAAATCTTCGGGAACCCGCTGGGCCAAACCCTCAATCAAGGCGATCGCCCGCGGGAACCTCTGATATTTCAGCAACTGCTGCAACTCAAAATAAGCATCTTGCTTTAACTTTTGTTCTACCGCCGACAGATCCGCACGAGATTGAACCGCGGCCTCTTTTCGAGTCACCTTAACTGCCTGCGGTTGAGTTTTCACCCCCCGATCCGGCGGTGTCGAAGTAGGCTGCACAGTTGAATTGGCAACTTTCGACTCCGCAACATCGGGGGGGGCAATTTTCACCAGGAACTTATAAGCCTCAGTAATAGCAATAAACTTATT
>JAICRN010000519.1 GCA_025937335.1 Microcoleus sp. TY_ISSM_2_bin.22 | reverse complement strand
ACATGACCGCAAGCACTTGAGTCCGGGAACCCCGGATTCATCCGTGGAGCGAGAAAAAAGCTCCCCATCCTCATCACTTGCCCCCGGATTTATCAGTGGGAGCGCTTTCTTCAATCTGAAATCTAAAATCTAAAATCTAAAATCTAAAATCGATTGACTTTAGGAGTAAAAAATGCTGGATTTATTTAGCTCAGGAATCTTATCTCTGTGGCTGGACATGGCTGGGGTAGGCAATGCCGCGCCGAATGCTGCGTCAGTGCTAGCTTGGCGGGGAGGGATACCCGGGTTAGTGGTGGCCGAAGATTTGGCTTTTGGGGGAATAGATGCGGCAAATCCAGACTTGCCTGCAGAAGCGACGGTGCGGGAATATTTAAAAGATTTGAAGGACAAGAACCTGATTGACGGGAATCAGGGAATTTGGGTGCAAGCGGGAACGGTGCCGCTGGTAAGTCAGCAGGGGAGAGTGCTGATGCCTGGGGCTTCGCTGACTAAGATTGCAACTTCTCTGGCGTCGCTGGAAACTTGGGGCCCAGATTATCAGTTTGAAACGCGGTTCCGAGCAACGGGGCCGATTAGGAATGGGGTGTTGCAGGGAGATTTGGTGGTCAGCGGCGGGGGCGATCCGCTGTTTGTGTGGGAGGAGGCGATCGCGGTGGGCAATGCTCTCAATCAAATGGGTATCGATCGCGTGGCGGGCAATTTGGTGGTGACAGGCAATTTCCGCATGAATTATCAGTCCGATCCTTTGGTTGCGGGGGAGATACTGCGGCAAGCTCTTGAAGGTCGCAGTTGGTCGCAGGACGTGGTGGCAATGTATTCTAAGATGGCTCCGGGAACTAGAAAGCCGCAAGTAACGGTTGCCGGCAGCGTCATTGCTGAGAAATTTGCGACTTCGGGGCATTTGCTGCTGAAACGCCGATCGCTCCCTTTAGCCGAAATTCTCAAGCAGATGAACGTCCACAGCGACAATGAAATAGCTCAAATCCTGGCAGACAATTTGGGCGGGGCACAAATAGTGCAGCAGCAAGCGACTTGGGCAGCGGGGGTGCCGGCGGCCGAACTTCAATTGGTTAACGGTTCGGGATTGGGAGTGGAAAATCAGATGTCTCCGAGGGCGGCTTGTGGGATGATGCAGGCGATCGCGCGCAACCTTCAGACTACTGGGCTGACGATTGCTGACTTGTTTCCGGTGTCCGGGCGCGATCGAGGAACTTTGGAAAACCGACATATTCCGCCATCGGCTGTGGTGAAAACGGGTACTTTGGACAGCGTGATTGCTTTGGCTGGAGCCATACCCACGCACGATCGGGGTTTAGTGTGGTTTGCAATTATTAATCGCGGCACCGATTGGGACTCTTTGAGAGCGCAGCAAGATATATTTTTGCAAAAATTGGTGCAGCAGTGGGGAACAGCATCGATTTTGCCACTAGCAATTACACCGCACATTGACGGCGCCAGACCTGCCTTGGGGGCAGCAAATCGCAGCGATATTTTGGTCGGAGGTTAAGAAATAGGGGTTGAGTTGGGGTTCGGGGAAGGAGCACTGACAAAATAGCTTAGAATTGGAACAAGACTATTGTGCAAGAAGATGATCAAACTGCGATTGAAGAGATACGGGAAAAAACGCGAGACCAGCTACCGGATTGTAGCGATGAACAGTTCTACCCGCCGCGACGGCCGTCCCCTAGAAGAGCTCGGCTATTACAACCCCAGAAATAACGAAACCAGGCTGGATGTTCCAGCGATTGTCAAGCGCCTGCAAGAAGGCGCTCAGCCAACTGACACCGTGCGTGACATCCTGAGAAAAGCCCATGTATTTGAACAAGTCGGAGCCGGAGCCAACGTTGAATCCAGCACAGCAACAGCCAGCTAGTCCCAACTACGCTGGACTGGTTAAGTTTTTAATTGGGCCTTTTTTAGAGACCCCAGGCTCTTTGCGGGTTGATTGCGAACTGCACCCGCGCCAATCGCGGGTCTGGGTTAGGCTTGCTTTTGAAGATCCGGACAAAGGCCGGGTTTACGGTAGGGGCGGACGCAACATTCAGGCAATTAGAACTACGCTAGAAGCGGTGGCGCAGACGGCGGGTCAGTCCCTCTACTTAGATATATACGATGGTGAAGCGGGCGATCGCGGCTCTGGCCCGCCCAGGGGCGATCGCGATCGCCCGGATCGCGATCGGCCGGATCGCCCGGATCGCGGCTCGCGGGAGCCGCGAGGCGACTTCCGACCCCGGACGCCACCTCCGTCGCCCAGTCCCTTAGCTAGCAGAACTCCGAGAGAACAACCTCGCCGTACTAACACACCTACGTTTAGAACGAGCAGAAATACTCCCGGTTATTAACTAACTGCCGAACCCAGAAAGAATTTTAGATTTTAGATTCCCTGTTGTAGACTTTGTAGTACAAGCCCCGTTAGATTTGAGATTGCCGGTTTTGCGATCGGACACAAATGTAAAATTTAAAATCTACAATGTCAGCGGGATCGGGTTAATCTAAAATCTAAAATTGCAAATCTAAAATCTAAAATTGCCTGACTTAATAGAAGGGAGATTTGATTTGTGCCTCCAGCACCAAACTCATTTGCGAGTTAAAGATAAAAGACGCCTTAGATACTAGGTAAAAGCTAGTAGCTGGCGTTTTTTTGTTCCCAAAACGCGGCTGGTTGAACTGTTAATTGTTAATATCGTTTCCGGTTGCATCGGAATGATACCGAGGACACCGTACTGCCGTGTCCCTACCCCGATTAATTGTAGGGACGCGGCAATGCCGTATTGAAAGCTGTGGATAATATTAATTCCGATGCAACCGGAGTTGATATAACTTCTAATTGCTTATTTGGAGGAGCTTATGTTGGCATGACTGAAAAACTAACCATCGAGTTACCGAACACTCAAAGCGCAATGTCGCTGGCCGGTAATCAAGAAGAAAACCTGAAAACGATTTCTAAACAAACCGGTGCTAGCCTGGTAATGCGAGGGCAAGAACTGCTGATTTCCGGCACACAAAATCAAGTAGAATTGTGCCATAAATTAGTGCGATCGCTATCCGACTATTGGAAATCCGGCAAAATTATTACCGGAGTTGAAATCCAGACGGCCCGCCAAGCTTTGGATACCAACCGCCAAAATGATTTGCAAGACTTGCAGCGAGACGTGCTCGCCAAAACCCGCCGCGGCGAAGAAATTAGAGCCAAAACTTTCAAGCAGCGGCAGTACGTCCAAGCAGTACGCACTCATGACCTGACATTTTGCATCGGCCCCGCCGGTACTGGCAAGACATTTTTAGCAGCTATTTTCGCCATCCAAGCTTTGTTAAGCAAACAGTACGAACGGCTAATCTTAACCAGGCCGGCCGTAGAAGCTGGCGAAAAATTAGGGTTTTTGCCGGGAGATTTGCAGCAAAAAGTCGATCCGTATTTGCGCCCGCTTTACGACGCCCTGCAAGAAATGATCGACCCTGAAAAAATGGCTGATTTAATGGAAAGAGGCTTGATCGAAGTAGCTCCTTTAGCTTATATGCGGGGGCGCACTCTCAGCAATGCTTTCGTAATTTTGGACGAAGCTCAAAATACGACACCGGCTCAAATGAAAATGGTGTTGACTCGTCTCGGCTTTCGATCGAGAATGGTAGTGACGGGCGATATAACTCAAACAGATTTGCCACCAAACCAACAGTCGGGATTGTCAGTCGCCCAAAACATTCTACGCAACGTTGAGGGCATTGCTTTCTGCGAATTCTCTCAGGCGGATGTGGTGCGACATCCTCTAGTTCAGCGGATTGTCGCGGCTTACGAACTGCACGAAACATAGTCATTAGTCATTAGTCATTAGTCATTAGTTGTTGGTTGTTAGTTATTGTTGTTTTTAATTACCAATTACCAATTACCAATGCCCAATGCCCAATGTCCAATGCCCAATGCCCAATGCCCAAATTAAATTATGCCTAATCTGAAAGAATTCTTGGAAGCTTGCGAACAATTGGGAACGCTGCGTTTAATCGTGACTAGCAGCGCGGCTGTGCTGGAAGTTCGCGGTTCAATTCACAAGCTGTTTTATGCGGAGTTGCCGAAGGGTAAATATGCCAATATGCACGCCGATATATTTGAGTTTCACTTGAATATGGACAAAATCAAACAGGTGAAGTTTGAAACTGGCGAGGCGAAAAGAGGCAATTTTACTACTTATGCAATCCGTTTTCTGGACGAACAAAATGAGGCTGCTTTGAGCGCGTTTTTGCAGTGGGGAAAACCGGGGGAATACGAACCGGGACAGGTGGAAAATTGGCACCAATTGCGGGAGAAATACGGGGAAGTTTGGGAACCTGCACCTGTTGAGGCGCTTTAAGACACAGGCTTTTTTACCTTGAAATTGCATATTGGGGGCGGGATATCCTGCCCACCCACTACTCCCCACAAGCATAAAATT
>JAICRN010000323.1 GCA_025937335.1 Microcoleus sp. TY_ISSM_2_bin.22 | reverse complement strand
ATCAAAATTACCTCGATCGGCAATTGGGACAAAACCTTAGCCAAGTGACGCCGCCACGACGGATCGAGTCCGTTAGTCGGCTCATCTAAGATTAAAATTGCCGGCTGTAATGCTAAAATTGCGGCCAAGGCTGCTAGCCTTCTTTGACCTCCCGAAAGTTCGTGGGCCGAACGGTTGGCAAATTCTACTAAACCGAATTCGTCTAATAGGGCTAAAGCTCGATCGCGCGCAACTCCCGCAGGCACTCCGTAATTCCGCGGCCCGAACATTACATCCTCTAAAATAGTCGGCATAAATAACTGGTCGTTAGCGTCTTGAAAGCAAAATCCAATCTGCTTGCGCGCCTGCGATAAAGTAGCCTCTTCCAGCTTCTTTCCCTGCACTCTAATCTCGCCGGATTGAGGCATTTTTAATCCGATCAAGTTTTCTAGCAAAGTGCTTTTACCAGCACCTGTCAGGCCGAGTAGAGCAACTCTTTCTCCCGGGTGCAAAGTAAACGAAATTCCCCGCAATACAGGCTTTTGTTCGGGATAGCCAAATACTAAGTCTTGCACTTCGATTGTTGGCGGGGATTTGAGATTAGTCATCCGATTTTAGATTTTAGATTTTAGATTTTAGATTGAATAATTTCTACTCGTTACCAGGGTCTGCCTGGGAACGCAGATTGGGAGGCTCTGCCTCCAATTTCCCTCCACAAGAAGCGAGGCAGAGCAAGAGTGAAGTCGGTTCCCAGGTTGTTCGTGGGAACCAGTTAATTACCCATTCCCAATTACCCATTCCCAATTACCGTAAGAAGCTGTTGTTAATCCGGCTACTGTTAAAATTGTTATTGTCAGCCAGAGTCGCTCTTTTGGTGTGGATTTTGAGTCGGCGGGCAAACTTCCTTGATATCCCCGAATTAGCATGGCTGCGTGTACTCTTTCTGCCCGATCGAGACTTCGCAAATAAAGGGCTCCGATCATGGAAGCACTGGCGTAGCGCAGCCATCCTCCGGCGCCGGACAAGCCTCGGAGTTGAGCAGATATTTTCATGCGGTTGACTTCCGTCAGCAAGATTTCTAAATATTGTCCCGCTAAAAGTACAATTTCTTGCAATCCTGCTGGTAGGGGCAATCCTTTGAGGGCTATTCCGAAACTGTGAGGCGGCAAAGTTAGCAGAAAACTGTTCATGATCAGCAGGCAAATTAGGGAACGCAGCAACAGAAAACTGGCGCGTTCCCAACCTTGGGGCAGCACTAATAAGGAGAGAAAAAGCAATTCCCCTCCCAACAGTTGCGCTAGGGTTCGCGCCGGAGCCCTGAGCCAAAACGACCAAAAAAGTGCGATCGCCCCATAAACTCCCAGCCACAGCCAAGCGCCTGTCTTCAGAAAACCCATGCCAATCACAATTGTGAGAGACACTCGCAATCGAAAAGGTATGGAGAGTTTAGACATCTTTAGGTTTTACCACCAACTGAGCAATCCCAAAAGCCGCGCCGAAGCTGAAGGCAGACCCTAAAAGTCCAGCAATGCTAGTACCAATAGGCTGTTCTTCTAATCCTTTAACTGTGTAATCTGCTAAAGGAGTAGGATTTTCGATCGCCACAGCTTCTTTATCTTTAAAGCCGTATTTTTCGGCTACCGCTTCTAACCCGTCAGGCCAACTTGAAGCAAACAGCGAAAGCACCCCGGAAATTAATAAAACTCCGATTACTGGCACTACCCATTTCTGCAATTGTGGCTGTTCTCCCGGCAGTAAATCCGGCCGCACTTTGACGAGATAAGTTAAAACCCCACCTGTAATTACCCCTTCGCCAATCCCAATTAAAATATGTACGCCTACCATTGCTGGCAATGCGATATTGAGCCCTACTGTTCCAGAAATTGCCAATTGGATCGCCACACAAATCGAAGCAGCCACGACGCTGAGACCGGCGGCGATACCTGCGGCTAAGGGCAAACGATTTCTGGAACCTCCCAAGAGTTGCTGCAACGGCTGCAACAGCCACCAGCCCACCCAAATGCCAACTAGCCCCATGTTAAAAATATTGGCTCCGAGGGCGGTAATCCCCCCGTCGGCAAACAAGACGCTTTGAATTATAAAAACCGTGCTCATCGCCAGAGTTGCCGCCCAAGGGCTCCCCAAAACTACAGATGCCAGCGCTCCTCCCAACAAGTGTCCGCTGGTGCCGCCGGCTACGGGAAAGTTGATCATCTGGGCAGCAAACACGAAAGCTGTGGTTAAGCCCATGATTGGGGCTTGCCGCAGTCCAAGACTGGCGCGGGTTCGATTTAGGGCAACTGCGATTGCTGCTGCACTTGCTATGCCCGTGGCAACGGCTACTGGCGGTGAAAGAAAACCATCAGGTATGTGCATCGATCTATCCCAAACGAGAAAACTTCCAACCTTTTAGTCAACTATTTTTTACAAAAATTTACCATCCCCTCTGGGGGTATTGGTGTCGGCGAGCGATCGGGGAATTGGCGGCGGGCGATCGGTCTTTTGATATAGATTACCGCCTCAGGGGCAGAATTTTGGGGAGGAGAACTTTTACATTAAATAATCCTGAAGAATTATTTTGATATTTTACCGACCACCTCCACATAGAAGCTTTTTGATAAAAATTATCAATATTTCTTTACAGATTCAACTGCAAAATTGTATTCACCGTCAAGCTAAAACAAGAATATTAAAACAATATAAAGAATAATCTGAAAATCCCTCATTGGTTTTATTCTCAGCTCTTGAGAATAAATAGCATTAAGTTTTTGACAAGCACAGCAGTGAAATTAGCAGATAGCTAGTCAAAGCCAAAGTATTGCGTGTTCTGGCTCTTCCTTACTTAGTAAGCTAAATTTATAGGAAAATGTCAAAAAAGTAAAGCTCGCGTTTCAAAATTTTAAAAATTCCTAAAACCAAATCCACTACATCTTAAAAGTTTTAATTTGTTATTAATTACCTCAAATATAGCAATCCTACCTAAATGATTTTCTATGTAGAAGTGTACTGATGGATTTTGGCAAAGTCAAATTTATGTTTGTTAATAAAAAACTCAAACATAAATTTGACTATTTTAAAAAACTTACATAAATACCAGTATTTTCTCAAAAAGTTTTTCGCTGGCAACCAAATATCTTCAACGGAATTCTGTTGGGGAGCATTGGGAGCAAATAATACATAAGTAATTGACCAATTATCTGGTTCTCGATCGCGATTTGCTTCCGACAAAAAGTCTTTAAATGCTCTAAATCTACGAGAACTAGCTCCATCCCAAATCAACATTATTTTCCGATTTTTATATTTTGTAAGTATTTGATAAATTTAACTGTTGATTCTCCATTGCCAGATGGATAACTTTGAATGTGGAATTCTTGGCTTTGATAATTCAATGCCCCAAATAAGTTTGTCTCCCTTTTTCATTAGCAATCGGGACCTCAATCCTTCGATCGGAACTCTCCAAACGCAGCCATTTATATCGCCATGAAGCAGATGATATTCATCTAAAAAAAATACTATTATTTCCCCGACTTCTATACTAAACCTGTGTTTGGACAAAATTTGTTTGATTTTTTATCTCTGTTTTTTACCATCTATTTATCAAGTTTTGGAATTTTTTTTGAGTTATTTTTTTATTGATATTCGCCCTAATAAAAAGTTCATAATAGCTTTGTTTCGATTGATATACCATACCAAAATCTCGCTCTACATAAGCTACTAACTCATCTAAATTCCTTCCAATAATTTTGATTCTTGAACCACTCGATTATTTCAGCCTTTTGTAGCTCTGTTAAATACCCGCGCGACCCTTGAAAACCCAATTTGATTCCTGAGATTCCTTAGCTTTTAAATAATTTTTTACATTTACCTACAAAAAAATTACTTACACCTAAGATTTTGCTGACTTTGTGGTATGGTTGACCTTCAAGTGCCATCCTGACAGCTATTGATCGTTTGAACTCTCTTGCATCTCGAACGCTCTTAATTAAAGACTCTAATTTAGCTATTTAGTTTGACCAATCTTTGAATTCATGTTCTAAGTTATTCATTTTTTTATTGTCACGTTCGATTCTTGTATATAATTGTATCATACTCGCGATCTAGAAAATAATTTAGGATTGCTATATACACTCCGGCTGAGGGTTATAAAGTTGTGTTTTCTAGTCAGAGTTATGATGAGGCGCAGTATTGGCTTTTAGAGGATGAGTATGAACCCGTAGAAGGGCGTCTGAGTGTGTCGGAGTTAGTTTGAACAATTCATGTACGGGGAATTCCCTAAGGGAGAGCTGGGCTTCACGCGCTTTTTGACAATTTGGGATTTAAGGGCGATCGCTATTAGGTCATTATTCCGCACTGTTTGCTAGAATTATTTAAGTCAGCTTTAAAAACTGCCATGACCCAAGCTACCTCAATAACAACTGAATATCAAATAACTGTGAGTTCTCCAGTTTGGCAAAGACTTGAGCAAATTGCCGGAGAATTTAACTTGTCAGTTTCTGAACTATTGGAACAGATAGGCGAAGGTCAACTGAAAGTTGTTGCGGTTCCAACTAATTCGGACAAATTGAGCGATCGAGATATTGCAAATGCTTTCATTTGGTTAGCCGCGCAAACTAATGTAGCAATCAACGTCTACAAGCTACAAAAACTTCTGTATTACGCTCAAGCTTGGTATTTAGGAGTTTACGGAAAGCCGCTCTTTGATGCAGATTTTCAAGCCGGGATTCACGGGCCAGTTATTCCTGATTTATTAGAAAAGTATCAATGCCAATTTAGCTGGGAACCGATTGCAGAGAAAATCGAACAACCGAAGCTTCCCCAAAAAATCGGGGAATTTATCGAAGAAGTTGCCGAGGCATATTTTGAGTATGATGATGAAACTTTGGAACGAATGATTTGCAGTGAAATGCCTTGGCTGGAAGCGAGAGGGGATGTACCCAGAGACGCATCTTGTCATGGGATTATTTCTCACGAATCGATGAAGAAATATTATTCGGGTCGTTTTTTCTCTAAATAATATAAGGGCGATTCCCTACGGGATAGCTGCGCTTCACGCGCTTTTTGACAATTTGGGATGTAAGGGCGATCGCATGATTTAATTAATCATACTGGTATGCTCAGCAATTAATTAATGAGTGGAATTAATCGCCAAATCACCCTTGACAGCAGGCACATTGCTAAACACTTGCCAGACACGCCACAAACGAGAAGACTGCTGAATAAAGGACGTGCTGCTCATGTTTTTAACGATGAGGCTACTATGAATCAGGTAGCTCAAGCCATAATAGAAGATGGAGAATTTACAGGTACGATTCGGGGGTACCATCGTTATGGTATGTTTTTTGCTGAATCAATTGGTTATAGAGTTGACCCGGATGGTAGCCGTCTTTTACTTTACTACGAAAAGATAAAAGTTGATGCAGAAAACCGATACCACGTTACGCCTCGAACCCGATTTAGTGAAGAATAACTGGGAATTTACAGAGGTATGGATCGATCCAAATCTTTCACCGCCTTATCTGCTTTTGTTACTAAGTGACGCTGAGGGAAATTGTCAGATATACGATCCGGCTGAGGGTTATAAAGTTGTGTTTTCTAGTCAGAGTTATGATGAGGCGCAGTATTGGCTTTTAGAGGATGAGTATGAACCCGTAGAAGGGCGGCTGAGTGTGTCGGAGTTAGTTTGAACAATTCATGTAGGGGCGATTCCCTACGGCATAGCTGCGCTTCACGCACTTTTTGACAATTAGGGATTTAAGGGCGATCGCTATTTCATTACGATCGCGATCGACCCCTACAAGCTACAAAAACTCATCTACTGGGAAACCCGGTTATTCTCACTTATAAATTAGCTATAAACTCATCAGGTGTGACCTTTGCTTGCTTTAGAACACCGCTGAGAGTACCAACTTTTAACTCGCGGTGGAGTGGCACAACGCAAACAATTTCTCCGTCTGGAAGAGGCTTTTTAAGGACAACGTGGCTACCCGTTTGTTTGGCTTGATAAACGTCTAAACGCTCTAGTACGCGAATTACTTCGCTTACTTGATATTCTGGGCAACCTAGGCATAGCTAATCTCTATGCTAGTTACAAACCTGGGAGTGATTTCGTCGGGTAAAGGACATTCTTCGAGATAGAGCCTTGTAGCTTCTTTGAGATTAGCGATCGCTTGTTCTATGGTTTCGCCTTGGTCAATTGTGCCGACTTCTGGACATTCGGCAATGTACATATCTTCTTCTTTGTAAATGATGACTGTGAAGCTTTTAGTTTTCATTATATTTTTGCTTTCAGCATCAGAGGTTGCTTAGTTTCTATTTCCTAGTTTATCTTGGATGTAATTTTTTTGCAAGTACAGGGGAAGAGGCGCGATCGCGCTTTGTGACAATTTGGGATGTAAGGGCGATCGCTCTTTATCTAAAATCAGGATACTAAGGCTTACTTATCTTCTTCCAGTAAACTTTCAAGCATTGGAGTTAGGATTTTCACGACGGGATTATTTGTAAGTTCCATTAGTGCTGCTACTCCACCGGCTTTCAAAGCTTTAAGTACCTTTTTCTTCACATCCGGCTTTCTTTCAATTTCTTCCATAGCTTTTGTAGCAACTTCGTGTTTCTCGACATACGTTGTTGTTGGGTATGTCTGAGATAACTGATCTAAAAGCTGCTGGATTTCTTTGGCGGCATCGGCAAGAGTTTGCCTTTGTTCCGGTGAGTAATTGTTAATAGTCCCACCTAT
>JAICRN010000319.1 GCA_025937335.1 Microcoleus sp. TY_ISSM_2_bin.22 | reverse complement strand
TGGCTTTCGTGCTGAATAATAAACCGCCACAGACGTTCTTGCTCGTCGATCGGCGCTACTTCCAAATAATCTAACACCTTTTTTCTCACCGCGTCCAGATATAATTCGACTTCAGGTAACGCGGGCAGAAAAACCCGTTGTTTTTTCGGCAAAATATCAGCAGCAAACAGTTTGTGATACTGAGGAAAGACAGGTTCCAAGCCAGCACATCGCCGCAACAGCCACAAATCCTCAGTATAAGCAATGTGACCTAAGTGCCAGCCAACTGGACTGAAATCAGGATGAGCTTGACGGCAAAAAGTATCGTAGTCGATGTCTGCAAATAGCTTGAAAGTGCCGCTGCGACACTGCTGCAAATCGCGATAAATTGCCTCTCTACAAGATTGGATAGATTTCGAGATCACGCTCTACTCCGGTACTGATAATGCTCTGGACTGGGCAGGAGTGCCAATTGCCAGCAAATAAAGGTTCAGAAGCAATGATGACAGAATTCGGGAAATTTAAATCGTCCCGCAGCCAATAGAGGGAAGGAGGGGTTTTTTGGGAAGCAAAGCGAGAGGCAACGAGCTGGTGTCCGTCGCTGATAATTATATTAGCTGAAAATTCTACTTGGTGAAAGTTTGCTAACTCTGCCAAAGTTTTCAGCGACTTTTGCAAAGCAGCTTCTAGAGTCAGATTTCCAGCTGTCAATTCATTGACAAACAAAGCGAAGATATGCTCTGAATCTGTAGTACCGTTAATTGATTGATAAAGAGTATCGCTGAGTCGATCGCGAATTGGTCTGTAAAGAGTTTGCCGAAAATTCTTCACGAAGCCGTTGTGTACGAACAGCAGGCGATCGTTCTGAAACGGCTGACAGTTGCTCAAATCAACAGCTTGTCCTGAAGTTGCACTGCGAACGTATCCGATCGCGCATCCTGATTCAACGTATCGACTGATACTCGGAAGGTTAATGTCGCTCCAAATTGGCTGTACATTTTTATAGGTAAACGGGTCAGTATCTAAGTGCGGGTGATACCAACCAATACCAAAACCGTCAGCATTGAGTAGGCCAGAAGTCATTTCGCGGGGATCGTAACTCTGCACAATTAGGGAATGTTCCGGCTTGTACAGAATAGAATCGAGTAAAATCGGCTCCCCGAGGTAGCCAAGCAAACGGCACATAAAATTTTTGCAGCAAATTGATTAGCATTGTAGGTCAATAGTCGGCAAATTAGCCGATCGCGCATCATCAGCGCTGGAAGGTTTTTGTAGGTCGCTGCCAGCATCGCAGTACAAACGGTACAGTTAAGGTAGAACCCCTGCAACACAAGGAGACTCTTGAATGTTCCTCGACGAACTCATCCCAATGACCAAAGAATTGATCCAACAGCCCATCGCCTTCGCGGGCGGATTTTTATCTGGCCTGCTTCGACTCAACCTTCACGAAGATCCCGTTAAAAGCTGGATCGACTCGCAAGCGGGTTCAACTTCTTACACTACTTCCCCAGCCGAACCCACCAACGGTAAAAGCACGGGGCCTCAGTCAATCTCGATCGACTAAGGAAAAGCACTAACTATTGAAGTCAGTACAAAGGGTTTGTCAGTGTGGCAAACCCTTTTAGTCAGATTCGATTGCCCAGTTGTAAGCAAAATAGCACTTGACAGTAAAATGAACAGGTTATTATGTATAGCACAACAAGTTCAGTTCGATCGACATGACTATCTACATTGGAAATCTGTCTTACCGCGCCACCGAAGAAGACCTGAAAGCAGTATTTGCAGAACACGGCACAGTCAAGCGAGTTGTCTTGCCTACCGACAGGGAAACCGGTCGGATGCGGGGTTTTGCATTTGTTGAGATGATGGAGGATGCCCAAGAAGACGCTGCAATTGCCGAATTAGACGGTGCAGAGTGGATGGGACGCCCCTTGCGAGTGAACAAAGCTAAACCGAAAGAAGAGGGCTATCGAGGCGCAGGTATCAAGAGGAACAGCGAATATTAGTCCGCGATGCGGCGGTTGACATCCTCTCGGAACCCACCTGATGCGCCAGTGCGCAACTAGCACCGAATGTCTAGCAGCAGTTGATTTTGGGGATGCAATGTCAAATCCGCTGCACAAAAACATCGACCCTTAATGGGCTGCACTCGATCGTACTTTTTGAGACAGCCAAAGTTGACGCACGGGAGTTTAGAAACCCGATTTCTTCCTGGATACCTCACCGCTAAAACCAAAATTTATAAGGAGAAACCGGGTCGATCGGAGTCATCCTTAGAAAGAGTAAACTCGTCCTTTTTCATCAATATAAACTGACCGGTCTTGCCTAGTGCGGTCGTCCGATCTGGTGATGCGAATCGTCACAATGTTGTTCTGCGAGTCAACGTTATAGTCGTATTTCAAACTTGTGCTTCCTCCTGTGGCATTAATCGGAATATTGGCAATGTCGCCGGTGCGATTGCTGATGCGAACAATGAGATTTTTGGTGACTCCGACGGGCAAGGATGACAAGCTGGCACCTGATTGACCGTATTCTAGGTTTAATCCTGTTTCATTTAAGAGTCTGAGGGTAATGTTGCGAGTATTGTCAACCTGCGCTTGAGGTTGCCAGAATCCGGGTTTTGTCCCGCCGTCAGTTGCAGGTTGAGACAATGCTGGGTGGGGATGCAGACAGCCGAGGGCGGCAAGTATTGCTGCGGTTGCAATAATTTTGGATTTCACTGTTTGTACCTCCGGGTCAAGTGTTAATGATATTTCTATCCTAGCTTGAAAATCAGATGTTTTTAATTTAGAACTTAGGTTCCGAAACCCGGTTGGTAGGAAAAATCAGAGCTAAGCGCGATATATAGCGTTCGGTAGAAGCAAGAATGCCTTCGACAATGAAAGCAAGACTTTCAACAATTAAGAAAGTTCTAATACCGGTTTACAAAAAGAATGCAACTGTAGGCAGGTGTTCTAAACCCTGGCTGCCATCAGTCTTTTCCAATTCTTCAATTATTTACTCTAAAATCTCAAATAGTATAACCGTCTGAGCAGTTGCTATATCTACTGATAAACCTGGTTGGTGTCATTGTTAATAGTCTTGAACCCACGGGTGTCTATCAGCCCGGTTTCCGATCGGGTTGCTGCTTGCCAAAGGTATGATTTAGAGTAGCAACCGGGTTTCTGAAGTAAAGTGCGTCCGGGAGTGGTTAATGGTTAATTATCGATCGAGCGAGTTCTAGGAGCAGGCGCTTTTCGGCGCGGGCGATCGCCCTGCAAGTTTGTTCTACGGCATCGACATTGACAGAAATAGACGAAATCCCCCACCGCACGAAGGATTCAACTGTCTCGGGATACAATGCTGGAGCATCGCCGCAGATAGAGCAAGGAATGCCGGCGGCGCGGGCTTCAAGGATTAATTGTTCGATCGCCCTCATCACTGCCCGATCGTGCCCGTTAAAAGCACCTGCTACCTGTTCGGAGTTGCGGTGAATGCCTAACAGCAATTGAGTTAAATCGTTGGTGCCGATGGAAATTCCTTGCACTCCTGCTTTTACGTAATCTGGCAATAAAAATAACACGGAAGGAACTTCCGCCATAATCCACATTTGAAACTCTGCAGGTCGCTTTTTCCAAATAGTTTCTAAGCGCTGGCGGCAGTAGACAAACTCGTCAACAGAGCGCACGAAAGGCAAAATTAAATTGACATTTGTATGGCCAGACTCGCAGACTTTTTGAAGTACGCACAGTTCCCAATCAAATAACTCCGGTTCAAAGGTATAACTGAAACTGCCGTGGGCACCTGATTCGCGCAAATCGAGAGATCGATAAAATAGCGGTCGCGGCGAAACGGCAGCAGCAAATAAACTGAGGCAATCCGCCATGCGCGAGACAAATTCCGATTTGCGGCCGTCTTGCAGCCAAAGTTTGGGATTTTGACAGTCCAACGCTTCCAATGCCATTAATTCCGATCGCACCAATCCGATGCCGTCTATTGGCAGATTTTTGAGGCGCTCGATCGAACTCTTTTGGCTGACATTAACTAACAGTTGAGTCGCCGTTGGGGCCTCCCAAACATATTCGCCAGACTCAGACCGTCGAGATTTAGGCCCGCGATTGGACGATCGATCGGAGCTCGAAAATTGGTGGTTGGCTATTGACATTTTTGCTGCTGTACTATATGTATCTGCATTTGTCGATCTGTCCCCAAGTCTGCTGCTGTCTGCTGTTTCGATCGCATCCTGTTGGGCGGTGGCAAAAACTTCTCCGCTATCGCCGTCTACCAATACCGAATCGCCCGAGGCGATCGCCCGAGTGGCCCCGGCAACTCCCACCACAGCCGGAATCCCCAATTCTCTCGCTAAAATGGCACCGTGGCCTGTCATGCCTCCTTGTTCCGCAACTACCCCAGCAGCAACTTTCAGCCAAGGCAACCAATTCGGCTCGATTGTCCGGGCTACCAAAATGCCTCCGGCTAAAAATTCCGCGTTTTCTGGGTGCGAATTAGTCATCACTTGGGCAATTGCTTCAACTTTTCCTGATGCGGCAGCCATACCTTTGAGGATCGCAGGAGTCCTGGCTGGGGCGATCGGCTTTTCCCATACCGGTGCGACTTTTTCCCCTTTCAAAAGACGAACTTGAGTAAAATAAAATTGCGCTTCACTGCTGTTTGCTATCTGGTTGATCGTCCACTTCAAGATTAAATCCGAGTCAAATTCTGCGATCGCTTTTTTACTCACTTCAATGATTTCTTGCAGTTGCGATGCCTGTAAAACGTATTCACTTTGTGCTTCCTCTCCCAGCGCTAAAACTTCCACGCAACTGTCAGGAAAATCAGGAATTAGAAATGGAGAACTGGGAATTTTAACAGCAGCTACATTGCCAATATGCGGTTTTTTTTTCGCTTGTCCGTCGCCGACTTTGAGATTGTAGGCTAATGTTTTATAACCGAGCCGCTGGAATTTAACTGCGCCTGTTTCCGGCTGCACTTGATAGTAATCTGGGATGGTTTCTCCCCTAGCGAGGGACAATCCCAAACCGCAGGTAGCTTGGATTTCCCACGCTGCACCCGCTTTAGTTTTCACCTCGCCCGCGGCGATGGCTCGGTCGATCGGCTGCACCAAAACTGCGGGATTTATTTGCTGTATCCTCAGACCGCAGCGCTGCCAGTAAAATAGACTTCGGGCTCTGAACAGTTCTGCCCAAGCTCGTTTGAGTCCTGCCCCAATTGCTTCTGGTTCTGCCCGTACTGCGTGAGCTTGCAGGATTCCGACTGTTTTCGGGTTCCATGAAGTCAAGGAAGGGCGAAAAATTAAGGCTTTGGAGTTTGAGTTTGAGTTTAGTTGACAAACAGCAGACTCTAGGGTGGAGAGCAGTGAATCTGGCAGTTTGCCGGCGAGGATTTGGTGGCGGATGCTGCGGGCGATCGATTGCAGTTGTCTGGGTTCATCGACATTCAAATGCAGGGAAGAGTGGGGCCAGTCAGCAAACAGCGGTTCTAGCCAGTCGATCGACTCTAAAAACTGCCAAAATGTTTTAGCCGGCACGACAAAACCCGGTACAACGGGATGATTTTTCTGGAGCAAACAGCTCAAATAAAATGCTTTTTCTCCCACTGCATCTCGGTCTGAAGGTTGAATTTTGTCTAGCCAGTAGAGATTTTTCACGCTGCGATCCTGTTCTTGGAAACAGATTGAATTTGATAGTTTTTCCCATTAATCACTTACCACAATTTTAGGATGAACAAGCGACAATGGACGGGATTACTCAAATCTTTTCTCAATTTATTTCTTAAGTCTAACTGTCCTCTTTGTCAGCGACCAGCCGCCAGAGAGTTTTGTCCGTACTGTCACAAGCAACTTCAGCGATGTCAGTTAAGCGATCCTGGTCGATTTTGGCATTCAGAACAGCGTGTTTTTGTGTGGGGTGAGTATGGCGGGGCTCTGAAACGGGCGATCGCAGCTTTGAAATATGACGGCAATCCGCAATTAGCCAAACCTCTAGGCGGCTGGCTGGCGGAAGCTTGGCTGAGTTTTCCCGAATTAGCTACAGACAATTTAACAGTTGTACCGATTCCCATGCACCAAGAAAAGCTCAAGGAGCGCGGTTTTAACCAGGCGGAACTTTTGGCTGAAAGTTTTTGCGAGCTGACTGGTTTGCCTTTGCAGCGCCACGGTTTGGCTCGGGTGAAAAATACTCAGCCTTTATTCGCTCTGACAGCAGTGCAGCGGCAAGCGGAAATGGAAAATGCTTTAATTTTGGGGAAAGATTTTCGCCGCAGGCTCCCGCGCGATCGAGTGTTGTTAGTTGATGATATTTACACTAGCGGTATTACGGTTAAGTCGGCAACTAAAATATTGAAACAGTCAGGAATTTCGGTTTACGGAACTGTGGCACTTGCAACTCCTAATAAGAGCGATCGGTAAGCTGTGACGCTCTTTAATTTTAAACAGGTTTGTAGTGAGGAGTAAATTGGTCACTACAAACCTGTAATAGTCGTTTTACCGGATCTCATATTAATCACAGTTTGCTAACAAGATTTTGTGGGGAAAACGAACCGCGAAGACGCGAAGGACGCGAAGAAAGAGAAGAAAGAGAATGGAGAGTGTTTAGGATGGATTTAGGATTGTTGGAGGCTCGGCTGCAAGGGGGAATTTCTTGCTGATGTTCCATCGGCTGCCGTCGTGAAGCAGTAAAGTTAATGCCGAGGCGGTAAACTCAAAGTGGAGCGATCGCGCTGCAAATTCCAACCAAGCCTTTTGAAAATTCTCCTTAGTTAAATCGCGAAACGCTACTGTCATGT
>JAICRN010000072.1 GCA_025937335.1 Microcoleus sp. TY_ISSM_2_bin.22 | reverse complement strand
ATTGTTATTAATTTTTTATTTAGCGGTGTGGTGAGTAATTCTCATATTTATGCAACAAATCAATAAGCCCGATCAAATGCCTGAGGCCTGCTCCCAGGCTCAAAAAATTCGCTTTTTTACTTTCTTGCAAAGAGTCTTAATTGGAACTCTAGCGAGTACGTTACTCAATCTCTTTATCCTATTTCCCTCTCCTAGTTTCGCAGAAGTAGTTCTGGGCGTTGTTCGCAGTTCCGAGAATTCTCCCGACTGGGTAAAGATTACCACGCGCCTCTGGGAAAGTGGCATTGCTTACAAACCAATCAATCTCGAAGAAATCAAAAGTACGGCGGATTTAGCAGGCGTTAACGTGCTGTTTTTGCCCAACATTGAAACTTTGACTCCGGCACAAATTAAAGTTTTAGAAGCTTGGGCTTCCCAGGGCGGCCGCTTGATTGCTTCGGGCCCCGTCGGCCGCAGTTCCCCGGCCTTGGTGCGCCAATCTTTGCGATCGCTCCTCGGGGCCTATTGGGCTTTTCCGTTAACCCAGCCGGCGACCCCGCAACCGCGCAGCCGCTGTCGGGATCTGGCTTGCACTACTTCTAGCAGTTGGGTGCCACCAGAACAAAAAAATGCCTCAGTCCTAGGCGGTGTCTTGATTCCGGCTGATGCGAACAGTCAAACTATTGCTACTTGGAAAGATAGTTCCGGTTCCTCCGCAGCCATTGCCACGGATCGCGCTACCTATCTCGGCTGGCGCTGGGGTAGCGAGGGTTCGGCAAATGTAGATAAGGCTTGGCTGCAAGCCTCGATCGCCCGCTGGGGAGGCACAATCGCTGCGCCGCCTGCTGCGCCGCCAACAGCGACCGCGACCCCACTCCCCAATCCCCCCTCCAGAGTCACTAGAAACACCCCTGGTTCGCCGCGCAGTACCCCGCTGAGCCGACTTTCTCCCTCGGGTGCGCTGCCCGATCCAGTACCTGCAACTTTTACAGACCCTTCGGATCAGTCTGCGCCGGCGGGTTTGGACGTGCAGGCAAATTCCAATAAGCCGATCGTCAGCATTGAAGCGTATTTGATGCGCCAAGAACTCACCAACCTCCTCGGCAGGTTTGAAAGCGCCCTGACAGCAGCTAATTCAGCTAATACGCCTGTTAATCTCAATGCTGCTACCCCCCCTCAACTGGTGGCGGCAAGCAACAGTGCCGGCGGCCCGGCAGCCAGCCGCCCGCCTGTTCTGCAAGGGGCAACGGCGGGGGCGATCGCCCAAGCGCGGCAGGTTTTGCAAACTTTTGACCAACTCCTGCAAGAGCAAAACTACGCGGTGGCTAGAAAGCAGTGGGTGGAAGCGCGGCAGTTGCTGTGGCAAAATTACCCGAAGGAAGGGCAGCGCGTTGGGGCGGAAATTCGGGCGGTTTGGCTCGATCGCGGGACGATCGTCGCAGCGCGGTCTGAGCAGGGTTTGGCGGCAGTGTTCGATCGGCTCGCCGCCGCCGGTATCAACACCGTTTTCTTTGAAACTTTGAATGCCGGATATACGATTTATCCGAGTCAAGTTGCACCGCAACAAAATCCCCTGACAGTTGGCTGGGACCCGCTGGCATCTGCGGTTAAATTAGCCCGCGAGCGAGGCATGGAACTGCACGCTTGGGTTTGGGTTTTTGCCACAGGAAATAAGCGCCACAATACTTTAATTGGTCAGCCTAGTTCTTATCCCGGCCCGGTGCTTTCGGCTCATCCACAGTGGGCAAATATTGACAATAAAGGACGCACGCAAAATCCTAACGATGGTAAGTTTTATCTCGATCCTGCTAACCCGGAAGCGCGGAATTATGTGCTGCAAATTGTCAGCGAAATTGCCAACAACTACAAAGTAGATGGGGTACAATTAGACTATATTCGCTATCCTTTTCAAGATGACAATGCGAATTTTACTTACGGTTACGGTATTGCGGCGAGGCAGCAATTTAGGCAGTTGACTGGTGCAGATCCGGTGAATATTTCCCCCAGAGACGGCAGTTTGTGGCGGCAGTGGGTTGAGTTTAAAATTAATCAAATTAATACTTTTGTAGCTGAAGTTTCTCAGCTTTTGCGGCAGAATTATCCGCGCACAATTCTGTCGGTGGCGGTGTTTCCGCATCCGGAAAGTCAGCGGATTTACAAAATTCAGCAAAATTGGGAAGTTTGGGCTCGTCAGGGAATTGTAGATTTGATTGTGCCGATGACTTATGCTTTGGATACGAACCGACTTCAGCGCATCACCGAACCGCTGGTAAAGGAACAAATTCTGGGTTCGGCTTTGATTTCTCCGTCGGTTAAGTTATTGACTCTCCCGGAAGTTGTGGCGATCGACCAAATTCAAGCTTTGCGCGATTTGCCGACAGGGGGCTATGCTATTTTTGCGGTCGAAAGTATCAGCAGCGGGATGCAGGGGTTTTTTAACCGCACTCAAGGCCGGCCGGTGCCTTCCACTTCTGCTGCGGAGCCGATTCCTTACCGACAGCCGTTTGCAGCGGCCGCTTCGCGGTATACTGCTCTCAAGCAGGAATGGAGTTTTTTGTTGGCTAACAATCAGTTGCGGGTGTCGGAATCTGAACTGAAAGTTTTGCAAAGTCGATCGGATGAATTGGCGCAAGCTTTGAGCAAATTGGCGGCAAATCCTTCAATGGAAAGTTTAGCAACTACTAAAAGATTGTTAAGGAGTTTTCAATCTCAGTTTCAATCTTCGATGCGCTTGCATTCTGCAGAAAATAGCTATCAAGTTCAAACTTGGCAAAATCGTTTGGAGAGTTTGGATATGCTGTTGCGTTACGGCGAAAGGATGGAGTTGAATCGCAGGTAAATGCAGGTTTTTGGGCGGATTGCTCGTTAGCTACTGTTTGTTTAAACTTACATCTTGCACCCTTCTCGCTGAACAGGCTTTCGGGCCCGTTCCGCGAAGAGTGAGTTTGATTGTGGGCCGTTGCTCTTCTAGCGGGCCCGTCCAAGACTGATTGAGAATGGTGCAATACCTCAGATGATTTCAAGTTAGGTCGATCGCGCTTGGGCGATCTGTATCAGCAGTTACGAAAAAACTCTGATTAGAAATACGCTATTTTGATTGAAATCGATCGACGGTACTGTTGTCAGTAAACTACAGGAGAAGGAGAAAAGGAAGAGCAAAGGGAAGATGATTTCCAATCAGAACTCAAAACAATTACCAATGCCCAATTCCCCATTTCCAATTCCCAATTCCTCTTAAGATGACTATGTTTTCTAAACCGCTCAATCGCTTTGCTACCAAAATTATCGGCAAAGCTCCATTACAAACTGTGCTTGTAGTTCCTTTTTTATTGCAAATTGTCGGCACCGTAGGAGTTGTAGGTTGGCTGTCGTTCCAAAACGGTCAGCGGGCAGTCAACGATGTGGCTGCTCAGTTGCGGGGAGAAATTAGCGATCGCATCAAAGACCGCATGGAAAATTATATGTCTATTCCCCACATAGTCAATCACCTCAACGTTCAAAGCCTAAAATTGGGGCAGTTGAACCTAGAAGAAAAACAAAAACTAGAACTTCATTTTCTCGAACAAATTCAATATTTTGATTCGATCAGCATCATTTACACCGCCACAGAAAATGGAGACCACTCGGGAGCAATCCGCACTAAAAACCAGACTTTGATATCGGCTGCTGACAGCTCTACTGGCAATAAATTAGCTCGATATACTGCTGACTCTCAGGGAAACCGCGTTCAATTAGTGCAAATTTCGCCCGATATTTACGACCCGCGAATTCGCCCTTGGTACATAGCTGCCGCTGCGGCAAAAAAACCAATTTGGACTCCAATCTATACAGATTTTTTGACTAGGGAACTGGCAATTACTGCTGCTTTGCCTATCTACGATGACGCTGGCAAGCTGTTAGGAGTAGCTGGCAGCGATTTGCTCTTTTCCCGAATCAAAGAATTTCTCGTCAGCCTCAAAATTGGCAAGTCGGGGCAAACTTTTGTGATGGAGCGATCGGGGATGTTAATTGCCACTTCAACGGCAAGTCAAGAATTCGTGGTGGAAGGTAAAGAAACCAGACGTATCAAAGCTTCAGAAAGCGAGAATCCGGTAATTAGACAAACCGCACAGCATTTAGAGAAATCCTACGACAGCTTAGCTAAAATCTCTAATTCTCAACAGCTTACTTTTGATATTGATGGCAAGCGAAATTTTATTCAGGTAGCTCCTTTTAAAGACGAGCGCGGGTTGGATTGGCTGATTGTAGTAGTTGTACCCGAGTCCGATTTTATGGAGCAAATTAACCTCAATACGCGCACCACTTTTTTACTGTCGGTTGCAGCTTTGATTGGGGCGACAATACTGGGTATTATTACTGCTAAATGGGTGGTGCGGCCGATTTTAAGATTGAATGCGGCGGCGAAAGCTTTGGCGCGGAATGAATGGGATACAAAGCTCAGTCTGAATCGCAAAGATGAACTCGGAGAACTTGCCGCTGCTTTTAACAGCATGGCAGAGCAATTGCAGCATTCATTTACTTCCCTATCGGAAAGCGAAAGCCGAGTCAAGCAATTTCTTAATGCAGTACCGCTAGGAATTTTTATTGTAGATAAAAACGGTAAACCTCACTACATTAATCCTAGCGGCGAGCAACTTTTATCTCAAGGACTTGTGACCGCAAATGCCGAAAATTTACGTCAAATCTACCGAGTTTATTTAGCTGGTACTCAGAAAATTTACCCGGCGGAACGCGACCCAATTTTAAATGCTTTGCAGGGTAAAAGTGTAACTGTTGATGACATTGAAATCTCCTCCACTGACAAAACGGTTCCCCTGCAAGTTTGGGGAACTCCTATTTACGATGCTCGAGGAAATGTTATCTACGGAATGTGCGCTTTTCAAAATATTACGGAACGGAAACTAGCGGAGAAAGTATTAAGGGAATACAACCAAAATTTAGCAGTGCAAGTTGCAGAACGCACTGCCGATCTTGCTAAGGCTAAAGAAAAGTTTTCTAAAGCTTTTCGTTCCAGTCCGAATGCGATTACAATCACGAGAATTAGCGACGGCTGTCACCTAGAAGTTAATGATAGTTTTTGCCGGATGATGGGCTACAGTCAGGAAGAAATCATCGGTAAAACAGCGGTGCAGCTCAATTTCTGGGCGAGTTTGGAAGAGCGCGATCGCATGATTCAAATGTTAAAAAATAAGACGGCTATTCACAATTACGAACTCAGGTTTCGCAATAAAAATGGTACAGAAAGAACGGCACTGCTGTCGATAGAAACCATCGACATTGACGGAGAAGCTTGTTTTTTGTCGATTTCGAGCGATATTACCGATCGCCAACAAGCAGAAACTGCCCTCCGAGAAGCAGAAGAAAAGTACCGCAACATTTATGAAAATGCTTTGAATGGAATCTTTCAAACTGCTAGTGACGGGAAATACATCAGCGCTAACCCCGGTTTAGCTCAGCTTTACGGTTACGGATCGCCCGCAGAATTAATAGCAGCACAGCCCAATTTCAAGAACCAGCTTTACGTCAAGCCCAACCGCCGCGACGAATTTGCAGCGCTGATGAACGAGTACGGGATACTATCCAACTTTGAATCGGAAATCTACCGCAAAGATGGCAGCATAATCTGGATTTCGGAAAATTGTCGCGCTGTCTGCGATGAAGCCGGAAATTTACTTTACTACGAAGGTTTTATTAAAGACATTACTGATAACAAACAAGCGGAAATCAAAATGCAGCAGGCGAAAGAAGCGGCGGAAGCAGCAAACAAAGCTAAGAGTACGTTTCTCGCCAACATGAGCCACGAGTTGCGATCGCCCCTGAACGCGGTCATCGGCTTTGCTCAACTCATGATCCGCAGTAAAACTCTGTCTCCTGAAAATCAAGAAGATGTCGCAATTATCCTGCGCAGCGGCGAACATTTGCTGGCTTTAATTAACCAAGTTTTAGATTTGTCAAAAATTGAAGCTGGACGCACTACAATCTATGAAAAAAACTTTGATTTGTACAGACTGATCGACGATTTAGAAGATATGTTTGCTCTCAAAGCTGAGGAAAAAGGCTTGCAATTAGTGTTTGAGCGGGGCGCGGAAGTACCCCATTATATTTGTACCGATGAAGTGAAATTGCGCCAAGTTTTAATTAATTTGCTCAACAATGCAATTAAATTCACTTCACAAGGCGGAGTGTCGGTGCAAATCAAAGGAGGAAGGCGGGGTGTAGACCAAAATAGCCGCGATCGATTGCCCGCTCGCTACTCGCTACATTTTGAAGTTCAAGATACCGGTGCAGGAATTGCTCCTGATGAAATCCATCAGTTGTTTGAAGCATTCGTGCAGACAAAAACAGGTAAAGATTCTCAGGAAGGAACGGGTTTAGGTTTAGCGATTAGCCGCCAGTTCGTGCAATTAATGGGAGGTGAAATTACTGTTACCAGCCACCTGGGAAAGGGTGCAGTATTTCAGTTTTACATCCAAGTTCATCTGGTTGAATCTGGTGACATTGAAAGCAAAAAAACTCAACGTCGAGTCGTTGCCCTCGAACCGAATCAGCCAAGTTATCGCTTGCTAATTGTGGACGACAAACCTTTGAACCGCCAACTGTTGGTAAAACTTCTCAGTCCACTAGGATTTGAGTTAAGAGAAGCTAATAACGGTAAAGAAGCGGTGGATATTTTTATGGAGTGGGAACCGCATCTGATTTGGATGGACATGAGAATGCCCGTGATGGATGGGTACGAGGCAACGAAACAAATTAAAACTACAACTGGCGGGCAAGCAACGGCGATTGTTGCCCTGACTGCTAGCGTTTTGGAGGAAGAACGGGCGGTGATTCTTTCGGCTGGCTGCGATGATTTTATGCGGAAACCATTCCGAGAGGAGGATATTTTTGTGGCAATGGAAAAACATTTAGGAGTACGCTATATTTATGAAGATCCAACCGCAGTCAGTGGGGCAGGTATAGGGGAGTCAAGTCAGGAGGTGCTGACACCTCAGGCTTTTGCCTCTCTTTCTCCAGACTGGATGACCGAATTCAAACAAAATATTTTGAGTGTGGACATGGAGGCGATCGCAACTTCGATCGCACAAATCCGCACTGTCAATCCCTCTCTTGCGGGCAGGCTTCAAGATTGCATTAATAATTTTGAATATGACAGAATTTTGAACATAATAGATATCAGCGAGAACCCGTAAATACCCGATGACTTCAACTTTACCTAAAACCAATCGAGCTAATATTTTAGTAGTGGACGACACGCCAGAAAACCTGCGGCT
The DNA here is from genome assembly GCA_025937335.1 of Microcoleus sp. TY_ISSM_2_bin.22. GTDB lineage: Bacteria > Cyanobacteriota > Cyanobacteriia > Cyanobacteriales > Microcoleaceae > Microcoleus. The sequence continues at coordinate 6,215 of JAICRN010000072.1, read as the reverse complement.
GCTGGCAGGAATCTTGAGCGAAAAAGGCTATCAAGTTCGCCCGGTTCCCAACGGCAAGCTAGCACTGTCTGCTGCTCAAAAAATACCGCCGGATATAGTGCTGCTGGATATTATGATGCCGGAGATGGACGGCTATGAAGTTTGTAAGCGCCTCAAAGATTCTGAAGAAACAAAAGACGTTCCGGTTATTTTCATCAGTGCAATTAACGACGTGATGGATAAGGTTAAAGCTTTTGCCGTTGGCGGAGTGGACTTTATTACTAAACCGTTTCAGGTTGAAGAAGTTTTAGCCCGGATAGAAACTCATTTAAAAATTTGTTCGCTGCAACAAACTTTGCAAGAAAAAAATCAAGATTTAGCAACTGCGCTCCACCAACTGCAAGCCACCCAAGAGCATTTGATTCAATCGGAAAAAATGGCTGCACTCGGACAACTGATTGCCGGCATTGCCCACGAAATCAATACCCCGCTGGGCATTATAGGTTCTTCTATTAATAATATAGCTAATTTTTGGGACTATAATTTAGACAAAATGCCTCAATTTTTTCAACAGCTTTCTGAAGAAGGTAAAGCTTATTTTTTAAGTTTACTGTACAGATCTACCCATCAAGAAACTTTATTTACCAGCCGAGAGAAACGGAAGTTTAAGCAGCAGTTGACGGGAGAGTTGATGGCAGAATCAGTTGAAAATCCAGATGAAATTGCCGATACTTTAGTTGACATGGAAATCTACGACAGCATAGAACACTTGTTGCCGCTATTTAAATTGCCGGATTGGGAAGTGGTCTTAAATACTGCTTACCAGTTTGCAAGCTTTAAAAAAAGTATTAGCCTGATCCAAAGAGCGACAGCGAAGTCGGGAAAAGTAGTATTTGCCTTAAAAACCTACGCTCATTTTGATAGCAAACAAGAAAAAGTCCAGGCGAACTTGCACGATGGCATTGAAACGGTGTTAACCCTTTATCAAAATCAACTAAAACACGGTATAGAAGTAGTTAAAAATTATGGAGATTTACCCCAAATTATGTGCTATCCGGATGACTTAAATCAAGTTTGGACTAATCTGGTTCATAATGCTCTGCAAGCAATGGATTATCACGGGATTTTGACGATAGAAACTCGGCAGCAAGAGGCAAATATTTTCCTCAAGTTTACTGATAATGGCAAAGGTATTCCCTCAGAAGTTATTCCCCAAATTTTTCAGCCCTTTTTTACGACTAAATCTGCGGGCGAAGGTAGCGGTTTGGGATTGGATATTGTGAGAAAAATTGTGGAAAAGCATGAAGGCACAATTACTGTAGACTCTGTACCGGGGCAGACAACTTTTACAGTCTCGCTGCCAATTTATTAAATACAACTTACCTGCAGGGGGCTGATTCCCGGTGACACTCGTCGCTGTCTCTCTGGCAAAGACAAGATTTAGGGCGATCGACTGAGTTTCTGTTCGGAAGTCCTATTAAAATAATACCACTTAAAAAAAAATGTAACTGCAGGCAAGTTCCCAACTCTTATGAAATTAGTCATTCCGCATCTCAAACCTCAAAACTCAAATCTAAAATGGTATAAGATAGGGGATATATCCTGCATCCTCGCCCGAAATCAATAAGGTAGAAGCAAGTCATGTCGGTAAACCATTAAAATTAAAGCAGAGAGGAAAATATGAATAAACCTGTAATTCTTTGCGTTGACGATGAACCCGATATCTTGAATACTCTCAAGATCCAGCTAAAAAATGAATTTAAGAATGATTACTTTTATGAATTAGCTGAAAGCGGTGATGAAGCTTTAGATTTACTTGAGGATTTTCAAAAAGAAGCTCAGGTAATTGTGGTTGTTTCTGATTGGCTGATGCCCGGAATTAAAGGTGACGAACTTTTAATTAAAGTTCACCAAAAATATCCTAAAATTATTAAGGTGATGTTGACGGGACAAGCTGATGCAGCGGGAATTCAGCGGGCAGTAGAAGCAGCCGATTTATACTGTTGTTTGTACAAACCGTGGCAAAGCAAAGACTTAATAGAGATTATAAAATCTGGGCTGGCTAAGTTATGAAAAAACCTGTGATTGTTTGTATTGATGATGAACCTGACGTTTTGAACAGTTTAAAGATTGAACTGAAAAAGGCGATCGGCGATCGGTGTATGATTGAAACGGCTGAAGGGGGGGTTGATGCTTTAGAGTTGCTGGCAGATTTGCAGGCAGATGAATACGAGATTGCTTTGGTGCTTTCCGATTATATCATGCCGGATATTAAAGGGGACGAACTGCTCCGAAAAATTCACGAAAGCTCGCCGGATACGCTGACGATTATGTTGACGGGGCAAGCAGATTTGGAAGCCCTGAGTAATGCTATTAAATATGCTAAATTGTACCGTTATATCCCTAAACCTTGGCAAAATGAAGACTTAAAATTAACGGTAGTAGAAGCAATTCACAGTTACTTGCAAGACCAAAAGTTAACAGATGAAATCCTGAAGCGGCAAGAAGTAAACGAAGAGTTAAAGCTAGTAAATGAGGCGCTGTCTGCGAGTGAAAGCCGCCTGAGTCAATTTTTAGAAGCTTTGCCAGTGGGGGTATCTGTTTATAATCCTGATGGCTCGATCGCCTATTTCAACCAGACAGCGCGGGATTTGCTGGGTGCAGACACTATCCCGGAAAGCACTGCGGAACAATTAGCTGCAACTTATCAACTTTATGTTGCCAATACTGATGAGCTGTACCCGCCGGATAATCTGCCAATTTTGCGCGCATTGAAAGGAGAATTTGTCAAGGTTGACGATGTAGAAATCCGTCAAGATGGCAAAATAATTGCGATCGAAATCAATACGACGCCGATTTTTGACGATAGCGGAAATATTGCTTATGCGATCGCAGCTTTTCAAGATATTAGCGATCGCAAACAAGCTGAAAAAATACTAGCAGATTACCAGCAAACCTTAGAAGCCCAAATTGACGAACGCACAGAACAACTGCAACAAGCAAAAGAAGCTGCTGAAGCCGCAAACAAAGCTAAAAGTACGTTTCTTGCCAATATGAGCCACGAGTTGCGCACCCCTCTCAATTCTATACTCGGCTTTGCACAAATCATGGAACCCAGCCCGGATCTTACTGTCGAAAACCGAGAAAATATGAGAATTATTCGGCGTAGTGGCGAACACTTGCTGACCTTGATCAATGAAGTCTTAGACTTGTCAAAAATCGAAGCGGGGCGGATGACGCTCCACCCAAAAAACTTCGACCTCTACCGCTTGCTAGACGATTTGCAAGATATGTTTCAACTGCGGGTACACAATCAAGAATTGCAGTTGCGTTTCGAGCGCGATGCTGACGTTCCTCAGTACGTGCGAACCGATGATATTAAACTGCGGCAAGTGCTGATTAATCTTCTGAGTAATGCAATTAAGTTTACCCAAACAGGCGAAATCATCTTAAGAGTTAGAAAGTTAGAAAAATCGGGATTTATGGATTTAGTAGAGAGTCCCACAGCTTGCTTTGATACCACAAGAAGTATTCGGGATTTTTCGAGAACTAGCAGTGATTTTGCAACGGTTCGATGGAGGGATGAGGCTGAGGATTCAACTGTGCCGTTTTTTTTCCTTCTGTTTGAAATTGAAGATACAGGAGTTGGCATTGCTCCGGAAGAAGTGGGCAATATTTTTAAGGCTTTTGTGCAAACAGCTTCCGGTCAAAAAATCCAGAAAGGTACGGGTTTAGGATTGAAGATCAGCCGTCAATTTGTCCGCCTGATGGGAGGAGAAATTGTCGTAGAAAGTCAACTGGAACTCGGCACCACTTTTAAATTTGAAATTCCAGTCGGTGCGGTTTATGCTGCTGAGCTTCCCGATCCGCAACTTAACCGCGAAGTTACTGGGTTGGAACCCAATCAACCGTGCTACCGGATTTTAATTGTGGACGATCGCGAAGACAACCGCCAACTTTTAGTCAAAATGCTTTCTCCTTTGGGTTTCGGGGTGGAACAAGCCACCAACGGCCAGGAAGCAATAGAAATGTGGGAAAATTGGCATCCGCACTTAATTTTGATGGATGTGCTAATGCCAGTGATGGACGGCTACGAAGCTACTAAACAAATTAAGGCTAGAATCAAACAGAGAGAGCAAGGGAAGGGGGAAATGAATATTTCCCATCCAGACTCCCCGATTCCGAAGATTATTGCTTTGACAGCTAGTACAATTGAAGGCAGGCAAGCGTTTGCTTTATTGGTCGGCTGCGACGATTTTATTAGCAAACCTTTCCGCAAAACAGATATATTTGATACCCTCACCAAACATTTGGGAGTGAAGTATCTCTACTCTCACTCAACGGACTTTATCTCCACAGGCGATCGAAATAATCTATCTAGCTCGCTATCTAATGCTGCGCTTGCTTATTTTTCCAAACTTCCCGCAGAATGGATAGATAACATGAAGCAGGTAATCCGCAGTGCAGATTTTGACTTAATTGTCAGGACAATCGAGGAAATAAGGGATGATCATCCTGAATTTGCCGCAATCCTCCAGGGTCATCTCGATAATTTTGATTACCAGAAAATACTCAATTTAATTGCCGAGTCGGAGGAATCAGATAATGCAGATCCAGGCGGAACAAACTGAAAACTATCAAGCAGATATTTTAGTAGTTGACGATACGCCAGATAATCTGCGTTTGTTGATTAGAATTTTGCAAAAACATGGTTATAAAGTTCGACCTGTTACTAATGGTTTTTCGGCGTTAGATGCTATCCAATCTAGCGCACCAGATTTAATTTTACTTGATATTATGATGCCGGATATTGACGGCTACGAACTATGTAAAAAATTAAAAGCACAATCACAATTTAGGGAAATTCCCATCATTTTTCTCAGCGCGCTAGAAGAAGGAATAAATAAAGCAAAAGCTTTTGAAGTGGGCGGAGCGGATTATATCACCAAACCTTTTCAGGTGAAAGAAGTATTGGCGCGAGTGAGCAATCAACTTACTCTGCGTTCATTGCAAATGCAATTGCAAGAAAAAAATGAAAAATTGACCGCTCAAAATATCCAGTTGCACCAGGAAATCGCTGAACGCCACCAGGTGGAAATGGAAACAAGATTGCTGCTGCAGGCCACTCAAGCTATTAGCAAATCTGAGGATTTTGAGTCGGCTATAGATGTGATTTTAGGTTTAATTTGCCAGACTATTGAATGGAATCTGGGCGAAGCTTGGATTCCTTGCAGTGAGGGCTTTTTAAAATGCGCTACAGGCAGGTACGTCAGTGACTTGAGTTTTTCCCAATTCCGACAAAAAAGTTGGCAGTTAAATTTTGTTCCCGGTGTGGGACTCCCGGGGAGGATTTGGCAGTCGCAGCAGTCTGAATGGATCGATGATATTTCTACTGCACCGGAACAAGTTTTTTTACTAGCGGAAGTTGCGGTAAATGTGGAATTGAAAGCCGCTTTTGGGGTGCCAATTGTGGCGGACAATCAAGTATTAGCTATTTTGATTTTTTATCGCAAAAAAGTTTTGAAATGTCAGCCGCGCTTGTTGGAGTTAGTGAGCGCGGTTGCTACGCAGCTCGGATCGTTGATTCAGCGAAAACAAGCTGAAGCAGCGCTGAAAGTGCAGCAAGGACAAACAGAGAAATTGCTGCTGAATATTTTACCGAAACCTATTGCGGCTCGCTTGCAAAAAGAGCAAAAGTTGATAGCGGAGCATTTTGATGAGGTGAGCGTCTTGTTTGCTGATTTGGCGGGTTTTACAGAGTTTTCGGCTCACAAAAGTCCGACGCAGTTGGTAGAAATTTTGAACGGGATTTTCTCGGAGTTCGATAGGTTGTCTGAATTGCACGGGTTGGAAAAGATTAAGACGATTGGGGATGCTTACATGGTGGTTGGGGGTTTGCCGACGGCGCGGGAGGATCACTCTGAGGCGATCGCACTTTTAGCTTTGGAGATGCAGGCAGCTTTGAGGAGGTTTAATGACCAAATGGGAGAAAATTTTCAATTGCGGATCGGAATTCACAGCGGTTCGGTGGTGGCGGGAATTATTGGGATTAGCAAATTTAGCTATGATTTGTGGGGGGATACTGTTAATGTTGCTTCCCGCATGGAGTCGAACGGATTGCCTGGTAAAATTCAAGTGACGGTGCAGACTTACGAGCGTTTGAAAGAGCAGTTTGTTTTTGAAGAACGGGGTCATATCCCGGTTAAAGGTAAAGGAAGAATGTTGACTTACTGGTT
>JAICRN010000478.1 GCA_025937335.1 Microcoleus sp. TY_ISSM_2_bin.22 | reverse complement strand
AGCCGGGAGCAAACCTGCTCACGGTGCAACCAACGTGCTTGGTGTCCCGCTGTTGGCCACAGCGTCGGTAGCTGTGGGTCGCACAGCGGCGGGGGTGGCTGTGGGTTGCGCAGCAAACCACGGCTTGTGACGAGCTTGCGTCGATCAAGCCGTGGTTCACTTCGTGACCCACAGCCACCCAACACCGTCAGTGAGCCGCCGTGGAAGAAGCCTCGGGGGCCGGATTCAAATACTTGGCGATTTTCCCGGCTAAATCGTTCTGATAGGTCGCTGGGGTAGCACTCAAAAATGGTTTTGCCCTGCATTTGCTGCCTGCTGTCGAAGCCGGAAATTTCGGCAAGGGGATGGTTGACAAAAGAAAAGCGCATATTGTCCCGTTCTACAACATAAATATAGTCCGGCAAAGCATCAAAAAAAGTCTCTAACTCTGCCGTTCGCTGGGCGACTTGAGCTTCTAAAGTTTCGTTGAGTTCTTTAAGTTCAGCTTCTACTCGTTTGCGTTCGGTGATATCTTGACCGATGCCGATACACCTGCCGTCGGAAAGGCGAACATTTGCCCAAGAAGTGTCGATAGTTCGCCCGTCTCTAATTTTTGTTTTGAAGTCGGTCCAGTTGTGATTTGCTGCTTGGATTTGATCCAAAACGTATTGGCGGTATTCAGGCTGTGGATAAAATTCGGCCCAGATATCGAGCTCTTTGATTTCTGCCAAACTCCAGCCGAGCACTTGTTCCCAGTGGCGGTTTACCCAGTTTACTTCACCGCTGCTTCCCAAAAATCCGAGCATGACCGGCACGTTATCGAAGATTGTTTGCAGCACTTCGTTTTGCTGTTTTAATGCTTCTTCGGCTTGTTTGCGATCGCTGATGTCGAGTACGGAACCGATAACTTGCCTCATTTGTCCGTCTGGGGTTCTTTTGAAGATTGTAGAGCGATCGTGCACCCAGCGCCATTCCCCATTTTTGTGTTTAATTCTATAGTCTATGTCATCGGTTTCATGGGGATTGCTGCTGTGTGTTAGCCGCTCCATACCTGTAATTAGCTTTAACATATCTTCGGGATGAATTAAGTTAACTACAGCATCTGTACCAAAATCTTGCAATTCTTTTGCAGTGTAGCCGAGCATCGCTGTGACCGATTCATTTGCATAAATATTTTTGTTTTCTACTGCATCGTAAATGTAGAGAAAGTTGGGGATGGTTTTTAGGATGCTTTCTAAAAGATCTTGATGTTTTTGTAGCTCAGATTCTGCCTGTTTACGCTCACTCAAGTCCAGTACAAAACTGACCCCAAAATTCTGAGTTGGTTCTAAGAATGTGCTGCCCAACATCACACAAACGCGGCTACCATCGGAACAAATAAATTCTTTTTCAAAGGGAACAACCGTATTTTTAGCCTTCAGTTCGGCAACTTTTACTCTGTCTAAATCCACGTATTCTGGCGGTGTCATTTCTTGCCAGTTAATTCTTCCTGAAATCAGATCGTTCCGCGTATATTTTACCGTGTTTAAAAAAGCGGCGTTGGCATCTATAATTGGCCCGTTAATATCCCAAAAGATTAGACCTATCATGTTAGAATCAACTATGGTTCTAAATTTAAATTCGCTTTGTCGTAACTGGGATTCCACTTGTTTTAGTTCAGTAATGTCGCGGGCTATGGATAAAACTGTTTCTACTGAATTGTCTTCAGCAAACTCGGGAATGACTCGACAGTGGTAATGTTTTATGCCCTCGGGAGTGGGAAACTCAAATTCTATGGTTTCTTGTTTGCCGGTGCCAAAAACTTTCCGAAAAGCCTCGTCCCACAGGTCACACAAGTGGGGCGGCATTCCTGATTCTTGGTTAGTTTTACTAATTAATTCTGCGGGGGGTTTTCCGGTTGCTGATTCTACTGCTGGGTTGACGTACCGGAGGCGAAATTCTCGATCGAACCGCGCTATGATATCGGTAGAATTTTCGGCTAGGGCACTGAATGCCCGTTCGCGCTGGTGGAGTTCTTCTTGAGTGCGGTGGTGTTCGGTTACGTCTCTGCCAAAAGAGAGAATTGAAACTACTGTTCCCGATTCATCGATTAGTGCAGAATTGTACCATTCGCAGTAAATTACCGAGCCATTTTTGGTGTAGTTGCGGTTGCGGCAAACGTTGCGGGGTTCTCTGCGGTGTAACAGTTGATTTGCGACGGTGCACACTTGCTCGAAGTCTTCTTGATGAACTATTGACCATTCGTGCCAGTATTTGCCGATTACTTCTGCTGCACTCCAGCCAAATATTTGTTCTGCCATTGGCGACCACCGCACTATCCGCAATTCCCTGTCCCACTCTATAACTGCCATTGGCGAGTTTTCTAGATGAAATTCCAGCCCCGAGTTGGCTTGTTTTATTTGAGTTTGAAGTTGCTGGCGGAGTTGTTTAGCCCCGGCAAAGCGATGGCTGATTTCCTGTGCGTTTGCCGAACCGGCTTGGGTAATGCAAGCAATGGTTTCTGCTGTTTGTTTTTCGAGTTCGTTCCAAGCTAGTTCGAGGGCTAATTCCGCCTGCTCTAGCTCAGTGATTCTGTTCTGAAACAGTGCGGCACTTTCAACTGGAATTTCAGGCATATTTTTGACACTTACGCAAGTGTAAATTTTAGAATTAAAAATTAAAAGTTAAAAATAAAAAATATGTAATTTCCTGTGAAATTATACATTTTTAACTTTTAATTTGTGGAGAGAGCCGATCGTTAGAGGCGGGCGGTGCTATTAAAGACTCTCAGTAAAAGGGTTTGGGGCGCAGATAGGCAATTGTGGTCGATCGATTTAAAACTATCCTGGGCAAGAGTGCGGGCGGGAGCTGGCGCTAAGTATATTTTTGCACAGGCTTGTTGTTTGGGGGCGATCTCAAGGATATCGGCGTGGGTCGATCGCGAATCTGTAGCAGGGCATTTCGTATGCCGCTCCCCATCGGTCTGAACTTAAGGCGTCAAACCCACAGCCAGACAGGGGCTTGGACGCCTTAAGCTCAGAACGATGAAACCGCTTCTACCTACAAATAATCTCCAATCGGTTTGGTCAATATAGTCCTAGACGCATAAATAGCAAAGAAAGCGGGTTTTTACCAGTGTTAAAAGTCGGGATGCAGTATTTTCGCAATAAAAACAACCCGCTTTCTGACCGCCCGTGCGTAAGTCATACAATAAAAAGCTAAAATAAAATCTAAAGTTATTCAGTCTTTTAGGTCACTTATGACTGCTGCTGCACCAGTTAAAACTCAGTACGAAGCCATTATCGGTCTCGAAACTCATTGTCAATTGAGTACGAATACTAAAATTTTCTCCAGTTCTTCTACACAATTTGGCAATGCCCCAAATACTAATATTGACCCAATTTGTATGGGAATGCCTGGAGTCTTGCCGGTATTAAATCAAAAAGTGCTGGAATATGCGGTGAAAGCAGGGCTGGCTCTCAACTGCGAAATCGCACCTTACAGTAAGTTTGACCGCAAGCAATATTTCTATCCCGATTTGCCGAAAAATTATCAAATTTCTCAGTTCGATTTGCCGATCGCTACTAACGGTTGGCTAGAAATTGAACTGGTAGACGAGACGGGGAATTCTACTAGAAAAAAAATCGGGATCACTCGCTTGCATATGGAGGAAGATGCCGGAAAATTGGTTCACGGCGGCAGCGACCGGCTCAGCGGTTCTACTTATTCACTGGTGGATTACAACCGCGCCGGTGTGCCTCTAATCGAAATTGTTTCGGAACCGGATTTGCGATCGGGCGCGGAAGCTGCCGAATACGGTCAAGAATTGCGCCGGATCGTGCGCTACATCGGTGTTGGCGACGGGAATATGCAGGAAGGTTCGCTTCGGTGCGACGTGAATATTTCGGTGCGCCCCGTTGGCAGAAAAGAGTTCGGCACGAAGGTGGAAATAAAAAATATGAACTCTTTTAATGCGATCGAACGGGCGATCGATTACGAGATCGAGCGGCAAATTCAAGCTGTGGAAAATGGCGAAACCATCGTCCAAGAAACCCGGCTTTGGGATGAAAACAAGCAGTGTACTTTCAGTATGCGGGTTAAGGAAGGTGCGAGCGATTATCGGTATTTCCCGGAACCGGATTTGCCTCCGATCGAAGTTTCGGCCGAGCAATTGCATGATTGGAAAGCTCAACTGCCGGAATTGCCGGCAATGAAGCGCCATCGCTACGAAACTGAGCTCGCTCTTTCTCCCTACGACGCGCGGGTGCTGACTGACGACAAAGCCGTGGCAGAGTATTTTGAAAAATCGATCGCCGCCGGTGCTGGTGCGAAACAAGCTGCGAATTGGGTGATGGGCGATATTACTGCTTATCTGAAAAATGAAAAGCTGGCGATTGCAGAAATTCCTTTCCAACCGCAGGATTTAGCCGAACTGCTGGCGCTAATTGATGCCGGCACCATCAGCGGCAAAATCGCTAAGGATATTTTGCCCGAGTTGCTCGCCAACGGTGGTTCACCTGGGAAGTTCGTAGAGAGCAAGGGTTTGATTCAAATTTCCGATACTGGGGCGCTCGATCTGGCCATCGATGCAGTTTTGGCCGCCAATCCCAAGGAGCTCGAACAGTACCGAGGCGGCAAAACTAAGCTGCTGGGCTTTTTTGTCGGCAAAGTGATGAAGGAGACGGGCGGCCGGGCCGATCCCAAATTGACCAATGAGCTGCTCGCGGCCAAGCTTAACGCCCCAGGCTAAGCAATCGTTAAGGGGGTCCTGTAGCGGATAGTGCGGCGGGCGATCGGTTTTCCCCGATCCCGCCCCCCTCTAGCTTTTCGCGCTGTATGATAACTTTATAATTAATATACATTTCT
>JAICRN010000612.1 GCA_025937335.1 Microcoleus sp. TY_ISSM_2_bin.22 | reverse complement strand
CAATGTAAGCTATTTTCAATGCCCCAATGACTGCGGAGCGCCCCAGCAATTCTCTCAGCATTACTGCTTAAACTACTAAGCGTAAAAACGAGATTCCGTGGTGGTCTTATTCCACAATCGTCGTTCACTAACTATCATGACAACTGTTTTTAATCCCGTCCATAATTCTTGATTATGCACTTGTGGTAACTCGGATACATCCACAGTCCAGACTTGTCTTTTTTCCACTCGATGATGTCCGGCTTCTACTTGCTCATGCCGGACTGTAGTCTCTGCCTAAATAATCTGATTTTTTAGCTACTTCAAACCACTCTTTCACAGCTTGATAGAGGAGTTTGTGATTCCCTTTTAAAGCTAAAACATAATCTCCTTTTTTCTTGATAATCAGAGATGTTATGTCTTTTTGACAGCAAGCGAGCCTCAATGGTTTTTACACTTCCGGCAATTTCTAACAGTTCTATTAATTCCGGAATGGCTATCAGCTCGTTAGATTTTTTATGAACTTTTTTTGTCCTAAAACTAATTGATGAGATGAAGACCAAGCCGTAACTATATGTAGCGCTTCTTGTTGTCATTTCTGTCATAAGATTGTTTGATTGTTTTGCCATCAATGGCAATTACCTCTAGTTTTGATTCTCCCACTATCGAATTTACCCAACTCAAAAAACATTCTTGAAACTGCTGCGGTTCAATTCGGGCAAAGAAGGAGACTAAATGTATCATGAGATGGTATACCATTCGGTAATTCTAGAAAGCTTTTTAACCATTCATATTTGGCGTTGCCATAGGCTTCTATTGCCACCCATCCGTCGGCACCGCCTGTGGACAGCTAGAATCGCAATCGCGATCAGATCTTTGAGCAAATGTTCTTTACTTCTTTCTATTCTGGGGTCTTTCAAGTTAGCAAAATGCTCTAAAAAACTGGCATTTAAAATATTTATTGAAGGCGATGAATCTGTTTTTTTTGTGGGAAACTTACACTTGTACTAAAACCTTTTGCCATTGATAGTATCCATAAAATACAACAAATTACATGGAAAATTAGTCGGTTCTAACTGTAGCATATTTTGGGTTCAAGTTAAGATGCGTTTACCCTGATTGCTGCTGAGGTTGAGCAAAGTCAGGTTAGTCAAGGATGCTAGCGCTTTGATGTCGCTGATAGAACAGTTGATGAGCCGGAGAACCTTCAGGTTAGTTAAGGATGCTAGCGGTTTGATGTCGCTGATTCCTTGCTTCGTAAAGCTAATTCCTGTGATATTAGAAAGTTGGCGATCGCCCTCATCGCACTCAGTAGTTCCTGCTATTTTTAACAGCATATCAACAGTATGTTTAGCTTCTGGACTCAAATAATCTTGTTCGCGACACCATTCAGCAAATGTTTTGTTTCCCGATCGCACTTCTGCAGCTTTCGCCGACCCTCCATTTCCAGATAATGCTAGGATCGCACAACAAGTAAGTGCGATCGACCTTGGTAAATTGATATATTTCTGTGCCACTATAAGTGTCATAATCTTATATATCTAATTGAGAGTTAAAGCCATCTTGCACAAACAAAGCTAATAATTGATTCAGTCTCTTTCAAATGACTTAAGCTTTGAGGCAGGGGTTTAAACCCCTGCCAGACTGAAGGAAAGAGGGCAATACCATTTTCCTGCAAAACATCTATTAAAAACTCTCTGAATTCCCTCACTCAGGCAACTTATACTGCCCCACAATCCGCTTAGCATATTCCGGCACATGAGCCTCTAATTTCTCCGGATAATTCCGCTTCACGTACAGATAATTGCGAGTGAAATGAGAATCAATCGAAAACCGAGCATATTCCAAACCCTTCGGCCCAATCCTCTCAATAAAAACTCCCATTAACTTCGCCGCCCACATCGGCAATGTCACTCCTTTTTCATAAGCCGGAATGCTTTGCTGAACCGCTTCTTTTCGGTTTCCCTTAGACATCACGGGCTGAGTATTTAACTGATCCGTTACCAAATCTAACATCTCTTGCCCGGTGTCATTTCGCACCACAATCCACTGCCAGCCAAAAGGTGCGCCCATGTAGCCCACAACTAAATCTGCTAAAGAATTCACATAATCAAAACAGCTCAAACAAGAAGGAGCAAAAACATCTTTCAATTCCTTAGTATTCAAGCCAAAAAACGGCACTTTTTCTTCCGAACCATCTTCGTGTTTGAAGTGAACGTTAAAGTCTTGCATAAACTCATAAGATACAACTGTTTCAGGAGAGCGGCTAGTCGTGTCTAGGAATTTTTGCAAGCCTGCACGGCTGACATTATCCACACAGGGAGTTCCCAAAACGTAGAGCTTTTCTAAACCGAGTTTTTTCTCGACTGTTCGCAAGGCTTGAATTTGACAGCCCACGCCAATTACTAACAGCCGCTTCATCCCAGATTTTTCGATTTGCTCTAATACTGAAAGGTTGGGAGAGAGAGTTGGTTTGTTGACTTTTGCAGCGAGAATTTCGGCGCGATTTCTAGCAATAATTGGCATCGGTTGAAAGCGGTCTTCTTTGGTATTTTGGACGCAGACAACGCCTTCTACAATTCCTTTTTCGAGCATTTCAATGGCAATTGTGCTGACGATTCCCGTCCACTGAGCGCCCTCGATCGGCTCTTTTTTCCGAGCGGCCATCATGTTTTGACTGACTCCGAAATACCAATCGTCGGGATTGTTGAGATTGCGCGATCGCCCGTGAATCTCTTCTTCTAATTCCGCGATGTGCTGTGTTAAGAAAGCACAAGATTCCTTGACATAATGGATGTAATATGTATCGCACAAACCGCACTCGCTGCAAAGTTCTTTAGCAGGGCGGCGGCTACCCGGTTTGAGGGCTTTGGATTTTTGGTGCTTAGCAGAATCTGTTGCGGTCATCTAAATTACTTATTTTATGCAGATATGGCTTTTGTTAGGATATCACAGCAATTTCCGTTGTTACCTCCTTTATTCTTTCTGTCAGCCCTTGCAGCCGGACGCAAGCTTGTCGGGAGCAAATTCGGTTCGCCCGAAATTGGCGGTTTTCAAAGCTTAAAAAATATTAGTCAGGACTTACCTAGGTTGCGCTACAAACCCGGTTTATTGCTGAATACCTGACTGTTAAACCTAAGATTTATGGTAAAAACCGGGTTTCTTTGTGTAGTTTTCGTAAAAAAAATTCGGTTTCAGAGCATCGCCGTGCGTCCAGGAGTGTTTGTGTAAGTCCTATTAGTATCAATCCGGATCGAGCGGGCGATCGCGCGAATACATTGCCAAATAAAGCTGGGGGGGTGACGACCCGCCCCAAACCCATAGTTAGTAAGGATTGAGCCAACTTGTGGTAAAAAAAGATAGGCAGCAGAGTTGTTACACGCTTGCCTATCCAAAAAAATAATGATACTAAGATTCTACCAGAGTCATTTACAAAAATACCTGACGCCATCTCAGTTTTTGGTGATGACAATTTTGCTATCCTTGATGCAATCAGAAAAACAAGTGAGATTAGAGAGGCTCTCCCGAGTATTTCCCTGTCTAATTACAGCCGAAAGTCGGCGACGTAAATTACAAAGGTTTTTAGATTTACCTCACTTAACGATTGAATTAATTTGGTTGCCATTAATTACTTATTGGTTGACCACTTATTGCCGTGTTGGTACTCGCTTATCAAT
>JAICRN010000594.1 GCA_025937335.1 Microcoleus sp. TY_ISSM_2_bin.22 | reverse complement strand
CAGCGGACGGGCTATTAAGCGAGTAGACTTGACAGGAAAGGCTCATGCAAATGTGCCGACACCTCACGCGGTTGAATACAAACATAACCAAAACCCAGCAGGAGACATTTTCGTGCAAGAGGAGAACACAGTTAGGCCAGCTAGATTAAATGAAATACCGTAGAAATTATGTCCCTCAAACAAATATCCTTGAATGCAGATAAACTAAGCGATTTCCAGCAATGGAAAAAAGCCAACGGCGATGATTTCTCGCTTTGGGATTATCTTTTTGGAGCAGCTAACATTGAAATTGCCATAGCTTTCACAAAACTATTCTGGCCAGATTTTGTCGAACATGAAGGCGGTATCTTTTTGTCCGAAGCCTTGAACAGTCAAATATACGAACAGTGGAAAATCAAACTGGGAAATGATGTCGCTGCAATTGAGCAGGTGATGAACCACCAGCACGTTGATGACATTCTCCCCGGTTCGGAAAACGCTAGCACTGACAATTTATTGTATTTGGGACAAGCACTAGCTCAGATGTGGGAAAGTCGCCTAAAATTACTATATCCTCAGCGACGTTTTCAAGTTAAATGCGATCGGGACGAACACACTGTTGTAGTGACGTTTTTTCAGGAAAATTAATCAACCTTTCACCCCCAACAATTCCGGTTTCAAAACCTGATTTAATTTGCCGCTGCGAAACCCCTCCAAATCCAAAGTCGCGTACACAAAACCAAACTCCTGAAACACCGCCACCAATGCAGCCAAATCCGTATTTACCACAAACTGCTGAATCTCTTCTGCGGGTAACTCAATTCGCGCCGTATCTCCGTCCGATCGCACTCGCAAATTTTTCAGTCCCAACTGCCGCAAATACCGTTCGGCGCGCCCCACTCTTTGCAACTTTCCAACGGTGATTTCTTCGCCGTAAGGAAAGCGCGAACTCAGACAAGGTTGAGCCGGTTTGTCCCACCAAGGTAAACCCAATTCTTTTGCCAATTGCCGCACTTCAAACTTAGTAATTCCTACTTCTGCTAAAGGCGATCGCGCGCCGCGTTCCTTTGCCGCCTGAATCCCCGGACGGTAATCCTTTAAATCGTCAGCATTCACCCCATCCACGACATAAGGATAACCCTTAGCTAGTGCTAGGGGTTTCAAAGTATCGTGCAGTTCGCTTTTGCAGAAATAGCAGCGGTTAACCGGGTTAGAAGTGTAATTGGGATTTGCCATTTCCTGAGTTTCTACTTCCTCATGGGCAATGCCAATTTCTGCTGCTTGAATCCGCGCATCTTCTAAATCTTCGGGCAGTAGAGACGGGGAAACTGCCGTCACTGCCAAAGCGCGATCGCCCAACACGTCAAAAGCGATTTTTGCCACCAAAGTGCTGTCTATTCCGCCGGAATAGGCAATCAATGCCCGTTCCATCTGTGCGAAAATATCTTTTAATTGTGCGAGTTTTTCCACTAACATAATTTCCACTTTTCTTACTGCGAAGCTATCGCAATCTAATTTACAGGGTGATTTCTCTTCAACATCTTGTGGGGCAGCGATAAAAGCCCGCCCAAAGGTACTATTTAAATGCAAAACAGCTTATTCGGGATCGATGCCGAGGGCTGCCAAGCGAGCCAAAAGCTCTTGATTTCGCTGTCTTTCCTGTTCCAGCAGCGTCTCGGCTAACTCTTTGTCTTGCTGTTGGCGATCGGCGCGCTGTCGTTCATTTTCAGCCCGTTCTTCCGGCCACAACAACAACTCACCGGCTGCATTCCACCAGCGCAGCCAATATCCCGTTCTACCTTCGCGAGTTCCCTGCCAAACTCCCAAAAATAGATTTAATCCAGGTATTAAATAACGGCGATTTTCATCAGGATTTTGATTGTCGTAACGGTCTGATTCAAGCGCATAAACTTCTATTCTGCCTGTATGCGGTCGAAAAATGACATAGCGAGGAACTTTGATTACTTGTTCGTAAAAAAACCACTTGCCGATTTCTTCTGTGTGTTCGACAGAGTATTCATCGCCATAAGTAGCTGATAGAAATTCCATCACTACAAAAGGGACTGTTCCTTCGGTATGAGGCGTGTAACTGCGGCGGGGATAGTTGTGAGGCCAAGGTTGAACCGGCTGCACGTACATCCAGTCTGGGGCTTTGCAAATAGTGCGATCGTCCACAGCAGCGCACAAAGCAAAATTAGAAACTATCAGTGCGTCTTGCATTAGTTCCGGGGAATCCACTACAGACTGGCGCAAACCGTTAGCTAGCAAGGGATGGTCTATATCATCTACAGCGTCATCTGGTAGGATAAAATCATCGGGTAGCAGCGGCCAGGTAATTTTTAGCTGCGATATCGGTTTGTGAATTACAGCAGTCATAAGTCACCTCATTATTACCAATAAAAATTTGAATTTTAGTCGAGATTTCTGAGCGATCGCCTCCTTGATATTTTAACGCGATCGTTTGATATACTCAAACTTTTGAAAGTAGCGAAGGCGCGTTTTAAAATTCCCTACGGGAAAATATGGCGATCGCAATTGACAGAAGCAGCACCACATACAGCAAACCGTAGCCAGCATCTGTAATCAAACCTGCCAAGTAAGGAACTTGTCCGTAAACAGCATCGTTTCTCAAATTGAATCTGGCTAAATCCGGCAAAACCAAATAAAGTCCCATCATCAATTGTTCAATAGCAGGATTTTTAGTTAACTTGCCCAAAGCCACTAAATCCCGCGTTGAATGTCCCATCAAATAAACGCCAAATGTCAGTAAAGTTGCTAGTAGCGAACTGCTGAACACGCCAAATAAAATCCCGACACCAGCCATGAGACACAGCTCAAACCAGACAAACAACGAAGCGATTAAAATGCTTCCCAAAGGGAAAGGAATCCGGCTCAAACTCAGAATAGCCAGATAGATAACAGTCATTGCTGCTACAAGCACCGCCAGCACCGCCGACAGCCCGAAGTGCTTGCCCACAATTAACTCAGCCCGACTTATCGGCTTGGCAACTAACAGGTAAACAGTCCGCTTTTCAATTTCTTTGTTGACCAATCCGGTAGCCACAAAGACTGTGGCAATTAGACCGAGAATGGTCATAGCAGCCAAACCGACATCTAAGATAATTTTCTTCTCGGTTGTCGCCGCCAATTCCGGTATCAACCGTACCGAGGCTCCCATCAACAGAGCAAAAATAATAATTAAGTAAAGGATGCGATCGCGAATTACTTCCCAAAATACATTGGTCGCAACTGTCAAGATTCTTCTTAAATTCATCTAGTTATTAACCCGCTGGAAACTTTCACCATACTTTAATATAAGGAAAAAAGAAGTTCGGCAACGAAGCAGTGTCATGGATTTAACGGATTTAACTGATGGGATGTTGACTAAAGAAATCCAAGCTTCGAGGAAAGATTCTCCCCCATCTCCCCATCTCCCCATCTCCCCATCTTCCACTCTCGGGCTCGGACACTCTTCCCATCTCCCCCTCTTCTCCTTTCTTCTGGGACACTCTCGTAACTGCCTGAGACAGGCTCAAACTTGACTTTCCCCCGCAGTTCCATCTTTTTTCTGTCCGGGTTGAGAGCCTTTGATCGCATCGCAGTTTACAGTAGCCCTATTACCTATATCGAACACCTCGCAAGATTTGGTAAACGAATATATTTCGGGTCTAAAAACCAGCCCCAGCCAAGTTGCCTGCATATCTAACTGATAGCGGGAATCTCCTTGGACGATCGAAGTTTTGACATCCCAGCTCGCATCTTCTGGGACTACCCCAATTTTTTTTAAGGCTTGATTCCGCAGAAAAAATCGCTCGTTGTCAATATCTATTAACATTTG